>PFKD01000118.1 GCA_002784125.1 Flexibacter sp. CG_4_10_14_3_um_filter_32_15 | reverse complement strand
GCTAAAGCGTAAGCTACAGGAATACATTTCTCACGCTAAAGCGTAAGCTACAGGAATACATTTCTCACGCTAAAGCGTAAGCTACAATTTTATTTGATAAACAAAGTGAGAGAATGTTTTTGCGCCAAATTCTTCTTTCCATTTAAAAAGTCCTTCGTTTATTGAATTTCCATCTTTGTTATTTCTCAATTCACTTACTCCCAAACTTAAATACTCAAAACGTCCAGTAGGAGATGTTTTAATTATTTTATCAAAATAAATAGAATGATTTTTTATCAATTCATCAATCAAAAAATCTAAGGCATTAGTTTTCTTTCCTCCGTTTGTAGCTGCCATATATTGCAAATGAATGGTGGATTGATAAATGAAAATTACGCTACAAGCAATAATTTGAGCGTTATTTTTTACTACAAAAAAAAGAATATTTTGAGGAAATTTATCGTGTAATAATTGAATTTCAGCAGCCGAATGAACAGGCGAAAGATTATGTCGAAGTTTTAAATTATCTTCAATAATTTTCCAAAAATCTGTTGCTAGTGCTGTTTTTTCTACTTTTAAATCAAAATTAAATGTTTTTTGAAGATTTCGTTTTTTTCGTTTCGAATAATTTTGATAGTTTATTTTTTGATAATCTGATTCGCTTTTAGGTAAAGTAATTACAGAATTTGCTTCTAATCTCAAAATTTTACTTTCAATTAAATTATCATTCAACAGACGATGAACACTTTCATTTTTCTGATTACCTAACTGAAAATAAGAAGGTAAAGGCTTAATGATTAATTCATTAAAATCATTTTGTTTTAAAAAATCAAGACAAGAAAAAACGATTTGTCGTTGTTCTAAAAAACTCAAATTATCTTTAAAAATAAATCCTCCAAAGGTTAAGCCTGTATGAGAATGAAGAATTTTTTCACCTTCAAAACAAGCAGGCAAAACACAAATCAAATTCTTTTTATCATTATAAATCATCAGAGAAAAATCTTCAAAACGTTCCTTATGATAGAATAAATAATCGGTTTCAAAGAAAAAATGTCCCTCAGAATTAGTTTTTATAAATGAATTCCATTCGTTATTATTTTCTAAATTATTTTCCTTGAAATTAAATTTTTTGATAGAATACATGTGTATGATAATTTCATTTTAAATTAAATTCTAACAATAGCCATTCTGAAAAGTTAAACTAAAAACAAATCAAAATCAAACTCATTTTTTAAACTACATCTTTAGATATGAAAAAATACGACGCAATCATCATTGGCACAGGACAAGCGGGTGTTCCACTCACTGCAAAATTAGAAAAAGAAGGAAAAACAGTAGCCATTATTGAAAAAAATAAAATTGGTGGAACGTGCGTAAACGACGGCTGTACACCCACAAAATCGTATGTAGCTGCTGCAAGAAGAGCTTTTATAGCCAAAAATAGCGAAGATTTTGGAGTAGAAATAGAAGGCGTAAAAGACATACAAATCAACCTCAAAAAGATAAAAGAACGAAAAGATAAAATCGTTTCAAATTCTCATACTGGTATTCAGAAAATGTTTGAGGACTCAAAAAATCTTCATTTTTATGAAGGAGAAGGTTCTGTTTCAAGTGAGAATGTTATTGAAATAAAAACCAAAGATGGAAAAACGCAGAAAATAGAAGGCAAACAAATTTTCATTAATGTAGGTACAAAAGTTAGTATTCCAAAAGAATATCAAAAATTAGATTATCTGACCAATACGAGTATTTTGGAATTGGAAGAAGTTCCTAAGCATTTAATTGTGATTGGTGCTGGTTATATTGGTTTAGAATTTAGCCAAATGTTTGCTCGTTTTGGTAGTAAAGTAACTATTTTGGAACGAAATGAACGCTTTTTGAAAAAAGAAGATAAAGATGTAGCCGATGAAATAAAAAAAGTATTGGAAAAAGAATCAATCACAATTCATACCAATGCAAAAAACATAAAAGTAAGCCAAGAAAAAAAGGAGAATGAACAAGGAAAAACTACAATTTCTTTTGAGAAAGACGGAAAAGAACACACTTTAGAAGGTTCTCATATTCTGATTTCGGTAGGAAGAAAACCAAATACATCAACTCTGAATTTAGAAGAAATAGGTGTAAAAATTGATGAGAGAGGATACATAAAAGTCAATCAACATTTTCAAACCAACAAAAAACATATTTTTGCTTTAGGAGATTGCAATGGTGAAGGCGCATTTACACACACAGCCTATAATGATTTTGAAATTGTAAGTGATTTTCTTTTTGGAGAGAAAAAGCGAAAATTATCAGACCGAATTCAATGTTATTCGATGTTCATTGACCCACCACTTGCAAGAGTTGGAATAAATGAAGAACAAGCCAAACAAAAAATGAAAGAAGATAAATCGCTCAAAATTGTACAAGCTTTTCGTAAAATGAAACATGTAGCTCGTGCCACCGAAAAAGGCGAAACTGACGGAATGATGAAGATTTTGATAGATAAAAAAACAGAAAAAATTCTGGGAGCAACATTTTTCGGAATTTCAGCAGATGAAACTATTCACGCAATTATTGACACCATGTATGCGAATCAATCCTACAAAACTATTCGTGATGCAGTTCATATTCATCCAACAGTAAGCGAACTTATTCCTACAATGCTTGAGAATTTGAGGGAATTGAAATAGATAGGCTGTTCAGAATTTTCCATTCAATCTTATAAATAAAATCTCTTTGATCTATCAAAATGAATTGTATTTAGCTGCATCGCAGCACAATATTGGTAGAAAAATGAGAAAAAGTGAAGTTGAATTTAGAGCTGCGTAGCTGCCAAATATTGCTGTTGTAACTTGTTGAATTTTTAATATTAGGCAGCTACGCAGCTTTTTTATTAGTTATTTTTCTTGACTACAAATATTAGGCAGCTACGTAGCTAAATTTATACACCTTTTACAAAAATTGAAATAGATTAGCCTCTTTAGAACATGCCTCAAATACATTTGAAATAATTTACTCTCCAAAAATAGACTTTCTAAATTCACTCGGCGATTGGTCTGCATATTTTTTGAATAAAACACTAAAATAGCTCAAACTATTAAAACCAGCCTTATAACAAACATCAGTTATACTCAATTTCATATTGGTTAGTAGCTTTTTTGCAAGACTAATTCGCTGTTTCAAAATATATTCGACAGGCGTAATTCCAAATTCTCGTTTGAAGGTTTTATAAAAATTAGATTCGCTCATACAAGCTAGTTTACTTAGTTTTTCTACTGTTATTTGCTCCTCCAAATTATTTTCCACATATTCTATTACATAAGCAAAACGGTTTTGAGTACTGTATTTTTTATATTCTTCAAAAATCAAATTACGTGCTTGTGTTTGCATAATTCGAATTAA
Organism: Flexibacter sp. CG_4_10_14_3_um_filter_32_15; assembly: GCA_002784125.1. Classification (GTDB taxonomy): domain Bacteria; phylum Bacteroidota; class Bacteroidia; order Cytophagales; family Bernardetiaceae; genus Bernardetia. Next base: position 16,200 of record PFKD01000118.1, on the reverse strand, counting down.
AAGTTCTTGTAAAGCAAGGTCAGCCAATAAATTTTTTGCTTCACTTTTCCCTATCGAAATATGCGTAATTCTATCAATTACGTTTTTTATTTCTGCATTATTTTTTAAATGGTAATCTGGATTTTCTAGCGTCCAATTTCCATTTTTATTTTGTGGTGTTTCTAGTTTTGGAAACTGATTATTGAGCGTTTCTAAAGTAGATTTTATTTTTTGATTATCAATCGCAATCGCCAAACATTGAGTAGGATTTTTTTCGCTTGCTTCTGGAAAATCAATGACTAGCTCTTCATTTGCAGGAACAATCACGCTTTCCCCTGGTAAATAATCATAAACTACATTTTTTTTATCAAAAGACTGCATTACTTTTTTCCCACGAATCATAGCTGTTACCGTCAAAGTATCAAAAGTCAGGCTTACTTTTTTACTTTTTTGATGCGTTTCGAAAAGATTGAGTTCAAAATTAGGAAGATTAAAACTTGAACGATTTTCGACAAGCCTTTCAAGGTTATTGTATGAAGTAAGAGCTTGTTTTTTTGGAATAAATAAAGGCGATTTTAAGGAAGTTTCCATAATTGAAAAATAGATTAGATAGTTGTTTGTGTGTGTTTTTTTGGTGTATTTTAGTCTTGTGTTTTACTCTGATTTTTATATTGTTTTAGGCTCTTATCTGATATTGGACTGATAATAAACAAGTTTTGTACTTACCAAATTTTATCCTGTAAAAGTGTTGTTTTTTCCATAGGTTTGCAAACCCTGCGCTATGGAAAAAACGAACTAATATTTTGCTAATAAATGAACGAATCAAGTTTTTATTACTATCAGTCCAAAACCTGTTAAGAGCCTTGTTTTATATTAGACTAAGATACGTATTTTTTACCAAATTATCTTTGTAATAATAATTGATAGAATACTAAAAAGTTTTGACAGAATACTAAAAGACAGTTGATTATTTATGTTTTAGATTTGTAAAAGAAAATAAGTTTATTAAGACTTTGTCAATAGTTTTTCGGTAATCCAAAATCACTTTGACAATAGTTAAATTAGTATTTTACTCATTTTTCAGATAAATTTTTAACACACAAATAAACATTTTTTAATATGGAAGCTACCAAAACGGCTGATAAATTAGCCTTTCCTAAGTTTAAGGAACGCTATGATAATTTTATAAATGGAGAGTGGACTTCTCCTATCAAAGGACAATATTTTGATAATATTTCGCCAGTAAGTGGGGAAGTTATCACAAAAGTTGCTCGTTCGAGCAAAGAAGATGTAGATTTGGCTCTTGATGCAGCGCATGAAGCCTTCAAAACGTGGTCTAAAACATCGGCTACCGAAAGAAGTAACATGCTTTTGAAAATAGCTGATATTATGGAGAAAAATTTGGATTACCTTGCTACCATCGAAACGGTAGATAATGGTAAAGCAATTAGAGAAACAAAAGCTGCCGATTTACCACTTTGTATTGACCATTTCCGTTATTTTGCTGGAGTGATTCGTGCCGAAGAAGGAAGTGTTGCAGAGCTAGACCAAAATACAGTTTCGATGAATATCGGTGAGCCATTGGGCGTTGTCGGACAAATTATTCCTTGGAATTTCCCTCTTTTGATGGCAACTTGGAAACTTGCGCCTGCTTTGGCTGCTGGTTGTTGTGTCGTCATGAAACCTGCTGAACAAACGCCTGTCGGAATTTTGATTTTTATGGATTTGATTAAAGATGTTTTACCTAAAGGTGTCGTTAATATTGTTTCTGGTTTTGGTGTAGAAGCAGGAAAGCCGTTGGCAAGTTCGCCAAGAGTGGCAAAAGTTTCGTTCACAGGAGAAACCACAACAGGACGTTTGATTATGCAATATGCGTCTGAAAATATCATTCCTGTAACGATGGAATTAGGTGGAAAATCGCCAAATGTATTTTTCCCTAGCGTAATGGATGCCGATGACGAATTTTTTGATAAATGTTTGGAAGGGGCTGTAATGTTTGCACTTAATCAAGGCGAAATTTGTACGTGTCCTTCAAGATTGCTTGTACACGAGGATATTTATGATAAATTTATTGCAAGAGTTATCGAAAGAACCGAAAAAATCAAAATGGGACATCCATTAGATGATTCGACAATGATGGGGGCGCAGGCTTCAAAAGACCAATACGAAAAAATCTTATCGTACTTAGAAATCGGAAAAGAAGAAGGCGCAGAAGTCTTGACAGGTGGCGCAGCCAAGTATGTCGACGGACTAAAAGACGGATATTATATTCAACCAACTATATTAAAGGGACACAATAAAATGAGAGTTTTCCAAGAAGAAATTTTTGGTCCCGTTCTTTGTGTTACAACTTTCAAAAACACTGAAGAAGCTATCGAAATTGCAAATGATACGCTTTATGGATTAGGTGCAGGTGTTTGGACGAGAGATGCTCACGAACTGTATAACGTTCCTCGTGCAATACAAGCAGGTCGTGTTTGGGTAAATTGCTATCACAATTATCCTGCTCATGCGCCGTTTGGAGGTTACAAAAAGTCTGGTTTTGGTAGAGAAAATCACAAAATGATGTTGAGTCATTATCGCCAAAACAAAAATATGCTTATTTCGTATGACAAAAAAGCATTAGGATTCTTTTAAAATTCTAAATAAAACGTTCAATTATTAAACCCTAAGGGATTTCGAATCCCTTAGGGTTTTGCTAGTAAAATGTAGCTTACGCTTTAGCGTGAGAACAATGTACCGAAAACTTTAGTTTTCGTATAAAATAGACAACCAATTAAGATACAACAATTATGAAAAATACACCTCAAAATACACAACGAGTAGTTGCAACAGATTCAGCTAAAAAAATCATTGACGAGTTAAGAGAAGAAAATGGAGAACTTATGTTTCATCAAAGTGGAGGTTGTTGTGATGGTTCACAGCCCATGTGCTTTGCAAAAGGAGAGTTTAAAGTCGGTTCAAATGATGTTTGGGTCGGAACGATTCACGGCTGCGATTTTTTTATGAACCAATCTCAATTTGATTATTGGAAACATACGCATCTTACGATTGATGTTACAGAAGGGCGTGGTTCTAGTTTTTCGTTAGAAATTCCTTTGGGGTATCGTTTTATTGTAAAATCTAGGCTTTTTACAGAAGAAGAAACTCAAAATTTGATTCCTGTCAAAAATGGAGAGGAATATTTGGAAGAAACAACGGCTTGATATTTTTGCTAATTGTCAGACACTTCAAAGTGTCAGACAATTTAAAAAAGCAAAACTATTTATTTTCAAAAAAACACTAACTGTCTGACACTCTAAAGTGTCTTGACAGTTTTTTATTAGCCTTTATACAGCTTTCCATCTACTTCTAAAGCAAACATATTTAAGGTTTCTTTAAACTCCTCATTTTTTATTCCTGCCACAAAAAAACCTTTGAGTTCTTGGTAATTTGTACTCATAGAAGAAGGAATAATCATATCCATTTCTTCAAAATATCCTCTGTAATTATTTGAACGTAATTGGTTTATGGCTTTTTGGATTAGTGGGTGCATTTTTTAGTTGTCTATTTTTTTTGAAATTTAATTTTTGAATTGTTGTCACCACTGGTGACAGTATTTGATTTACCTAAAAACAGTCATTCCCCAATTCCTAACTCTCAAACTCCTTCGGCTCAACCATCACCACATCTTCTCTTTCGACGACAACTGCCCCAAGTGCTGCTCCTTTTGGTTTTCTGACATATTTTTTAGGTGTTACGATGACAGGACAAAGTGAATCCGTTTTTCGTTTGGAATAATAGGCTGCAAGTTGGGCAGCTTTTTCGATGACTGATTTTGGAAATGGTTTTCCTGCTCGGTATTTTATCACGACATGCGAACCTGCAACACCACGAGCATGAAGCCATAAATCTTCTTTGTAAGCAAATTTTTGAGTGAGTAAGTCGTTGTTTTTAGAATTTTTCCCTACCAAAATCTGAAAATCTTGGTATTCAAAAACTTTAAAAGGAAGTTCATCAGGTTCGTTTTCTTGTAAATTAGTAACCTTAATTTTATTTTCCTTCAAAAATTTTCGCATTTCTTTGAGCGATTCAAAATGAGTTATCTCTTCCAACTGACTTTCAAAAAGTCGTAATTGCTCTTCTTTTTTCTCTAAATTTTGATACAAATTATCAATTTCTAGTTTTTGATTTTTTGCTTTTCTATAAAAAAGTTCAGCATTTTTTTGAGCTGTTAGATTATCCTTTAATGGAATTGTAATTTGTTCGTTGGTATAAAAATCAAACAATTCTACTGATTTTGAACGAGGTTCGACGGCATGAAGATTTGCCATCAAAATATGTCCAAATTCTTCATAACGCATTTTGTTTTCTGCTTTTTCTATATTTTTGAGTGTTTTGTCGATGTAGTTTTGCGTTTGGCGATGACGTTTTTCTATGGCTTTTAAGGCTGCATTTTTTTCTTTGAGTAAATAATAACGCCTCGAAAATTCTAAATAGAACAAATTACAGGCTTCGATGGCATTGTTGGTTTTGTGTAGAATTTCTATTTTATCCTTATTATTTTCTTTTTGGAAAACTTCATTTGGGTTGATAATAAATAATTTTACTTCCTCTTTTTTCAAGAAAATATAAAAATCTAGCTTTTCTATTTGCTCAAAATAATTTAATAATTTCTCTATTTCATTCCAATAATTTTCTAAAGACTTGTTTTCATCTACTTTATTGTCTAAATACTTTATAATGTCTTTTCCAAAAGTAGGAAAGATTTTTTTGATTCCGTTTTCCAAAAAATCCTCTTTTTCTTGTTCCAAACTTCTATCTAAATCTTCATAGATTATTTCCCAATCTGCTTGTAGCTTATGTTGAAAAATAGCTTCTACTTCTAATTTATTTTCCTCTTCTTCACTTGCAGAAAATAAAATAATATTCGAACGATTGCCAAATAATTTGAATAACAAAGTGAAGTTATTATTTTTCCCTTCTCCTAATTCTATTCCAAAAGCTCGTTCATTATTAAACTGACGAATACTTGTGATTTTTTTTCCAATAAGCGAATCAAAAAGTTCGATGCTATTTCGTTTTGCTCGTGCAAAAGTTTGAGGAAAAGAAAGCGTCGTAAGTTCGGGCGTAAAGGTAGCACGAATCCAAAATTCTGTTTCTGGATTGTCATTATCAATTAAACCTATCAATAACTCATCTTTATTTTGCGAAAAAATAGTCGCAATTTCGAATCCTACGATTTGCTTAGAAAGCTCATTTGAAAGACTTCGAATAAAATAATAATTGTTTTGCATAAAATATTTTGTGTATAACGATTGCTAAGATTACTAATTCTTATCCATGTTTGAAAATTCTATTTTTTCTTGTTATCTTCTTTTATTATTTACGATTTGAGAAGTGTATTAGTTCATCAAAAATACAAATCTATGTTTATTCAATCGAAATACAAGTTTTCCTTTATTTTTCTAATCATTGTTTTTTTTATTTTCTTTTTAGAAAGTTGCAAATCGTATAAAAGTCTTTTAGAAGAAGAGAAAGAAAATGAATTAATCAAAAATAGCATTCAAAGCGATTATGAAATAGAAAATATCTACAAAATCAATAAAAAAACTACTTTAGAACTAAATTTGCAGGAAGGAAAAAGATATAAATTTCAGTATTTTTCTAAACGTTATTTTGATATGATTTTACTTGATTCTCAATCCGAAATTATAGCAATGAATAAAATTAGTTATGGAGATTCTTCTTATTGGTCTAAGACAATAATTTTTGAATGTCAAAATATAGGAAAATATAATTTGAAATTAGAAGGCAAACATGTCAATAAACTTTCTCTTTTGGTGGTGGCTTCTCAAAGTGTAGAAAATCAAATCAAGGATGAAGAAGAATATACGTTTGTGAAAACTTATAATATCCTTCATAGAAGAAATTAGACTTATCCTGAAATTCCAACTCATATATGTGTTTTTAGTAAAGGCACTAAGTATAAATTTATGCTTGAAAAAGGAATGACAAATGTGAAATTATATCAAAACAATAGCAAAAAAGCAATCATGGAATTTTATCTACAACCAAAGGAAAATGAGGTTGTATTTGAATGTAAAGAGACTGGTATTTATTACTTAAAAGCTATGAATTATGTAAAAAATGAAACTGTTGTGATTGGTTTATATTCCAATCGTTCTGATAGTACAAAATTAAACTAACGTTCAAACAAAAAAACTCAAACAGTTCTGCTTGGGTTTTTCGTAATTTTTAATCCATAATCCATAATCCGTAATTGATTTTTATTTCCTTACTGCTCCAATCGGCATATTGGGGTCAAAAAGTCCGTATAATTCGGGGTTCTGACGGTAGTTTGTATATTGACGAGTTTGTGTTTGTACGTAATCAAAAAGTTCTCTTACCGAAACGATATTATCAGCATTAAAATCAGCTTCTCCTTTCAAGCCACGAATCAAATAATAACTAAAAACACCTTGGCGAATGGTCTTGTTTTCAAGTGAAGTTTCTTCTGCTTTTGAAGACATCATGAGTGCCGTTCCTCCAGAGGTTTTGGCAAGAGCTTGGTAATATTTATTCATAGTTGCTTTTACATTTCCACGCAGGTTTTCGCTGCTACTTCCCGAATGACAGGCATCTGCAATAAATAATTTGTTTTTTGCTTTGCAACTTGTGAAAATATCTTGTACGTCTTTGTGTAAAAGTTTGGTAGCTTCTGTTCCGTTGTAATCGTAAGGAATAAACGAACCTTCTAAGCCGTGTCCAGCATAATAAAAAATCACTAAATCATTTTCAGATGCTGCACCAAATTTTTGAGTTAATGAATTAATAATGCCTTGTTTTGTCGCATTTTCATCAACTAAAAGTGTGATTTGATTGTCAGAAAGTGCGCCACCTTCAGGGCTTTTCAAAAAGGCATACATTTGATACGCATCATCGTCTGAATAACGCAGTGTTGGCATTGCTGTATAACTTGCCACACCTACCACAACTGCCCAAATTTTTGGCATCGAAGCAAGAGCATTTTCTGTACGACTAGGCGTAGTAAAAGTAACTTTTGCCTTATCTGAAAAAAATGTTCCTTGTGCTGTTGTTGCTTCCAAACGAATTTCATTAGTTCCGTTTTGTAATGGAATTTTTCGTTTTACTGTGATAGCACATTTTGTGGTTGGTGTTACGGTAAGTCCTCTAATTGGGTCTTGTTCTTTATTATTTACAAAAACTTTTATTTCATTTACCATCAATTTAGATTCCAAACAGACTTCTAAATCAAAGAATGAATTTGAAACGTTTGCAGTTAGTGAAGACGGATTTTGAAAGTGAAATTTTACGTCCTTTGCTTCGTTTGTCTTTTTTTGTTCTGCAATAAGTTTGTCCAAAACGATTATTTTTTTTGCAATTTCAGCACGATTTGGGTGTCCTAGTTGTCTTGCTTTTTGTAGGTTTTTCAGACTTTCTTCATAATTTTTATTCAAATAATTGATTGTCGCCAGTTTATAATTTATTTCTGCTGCTTTGCTACTTCCTTCTCCTAAAGCTAATCTAAAATTCTCAACTGTTTTATCCGAATTACTTAGTTTTTGATAAGCGTAGCCTTTAAATTCATAAATCTCAGCATTTATTCGAGAGTCTTTTTCGCTATTTAGTTCAAATGCTTCATCAAAATAAGTAATCGCTTCTTTGAAAGAACCCATTGAATAATAACTTTTTCCTTTCCACAGATTTGCTTCTGCTAGTTTATAATTAAATAAAATTGTTCTGTCCAAATCTGAAATAGCATCTTTATATTTTCTTAGATGCCATCTAGTTATTCCTCTTTGCAGATACGCTTCCATATTTCGGCTATTGTGTTTCAAAGAAGTTGTAAAATCGTTTTCTGCTTGAACATAATTTTTTTGTATCAATGCTTGGTTTCCACTTTTTAGATAATGTGTATCATACTGTGCAAAAACCGAGGTTTGACAGAAAAATAAAAGTAAAAAAGTAAGTGTAGTAAATGTGAAGGTAGGCATAGGAGTAAAATTTATTATTTAATTAAGCTGGTTTGGATAGTTCAGAATTTTATCTTGCATTGGTATCGTTTTGCCGAATGAAAGATGGGATTCGTCTATAAAAAAATACTTTTCTTATACTTACGCAAATAGTATGCAAAAAGGTTTAGTAAAACTGGTTACTTAAAATTTAGATTCTCTTTAACACACAAAAAAACTCTTTTTTTAGTACTGAGTGTACTAAAAAAGGAGTTTTTATAAAATTAAAAAAATATTAAGCTATTGTTTCGTTTTCTTTTAATAGCCATTCCATAGCAGTTTCCATATCATTAGAAGTTGCTCCTGCTAGATCAGGAGTATTACCACTTATTTCGCTAATTACTTTTTGAGACGAAAATTTTCCAAATACATCATTGGGAAGAATATAGGCGTATCTATTATAACCAGCCACTACTGCACGAGGTATCCAGTCCTCAAAAATCCATTTTTGGTCATTTGGAGAGGCTGATTTTGTACGAGCAGCATCAAATAATACTTTACCTGTTCCTGTTTCCTCAATAGCTGTAATGATAGAGTTAGATGCTTCTTTAAATACTTTACTAGGACAAAAGCCTTCCCAGTTTGTATGAATGTAACCTTTTTCTTCGTCATAATAAACTTGACAGGCTGGGGTGTTATAATAATATTTCATAGAGTAAGAATAGTTAGTTTAGTAAAAAAGAATTAATTGAGTACTAATCACTCAAAATGAGGATATACATTTTTATCAAAAATTTCTTGAATTTGTTCTCGTTCTTTTTTGAAGAGAATTCCGTGCACGAATTTACCTAATAGTGAATCGTTTATTAAAGGCTGATAATCTGACTTTACAGGAACATTGTAATCTGAATTTGTAGTCTTTGCTTCTGATAACCAAGCTGAATGCAAAGTAGTATTTGCTATCCATTTTGGATGTGCAAGTTTACAAATTGCTCCTTTATTAAGGTTTTGAGCATCAAAAATCCATAATTGAGTTTGATATTCTATACTCTTTGTAGATGGATTTAGTTTTTCTGCCGTAACTACACAAGTCATGTAGCCTTCATTCTCATCTTTATTTGTAGGGTTTTTCTTAGGAACAAACTGCATCGCACGATACGATATTCCTTTTTCAAATTGATAATAATCTTCAAATTGCATAGTTTCGGTATTCATCCTGCTGACAACAAATGGAACTCCTTGTTGAGTGTATCTCTTCATATCTTTTACGGATATTTTTCGATTTGGATACTCTTTATATAAATTAAAAATGAAATTTGTTAGAAAATCTTTGTCTAAACCAAAGGATTGCCAATAAATATTTTTGATTTTTGGAACTACTTTACTTGCATCTACCATATTTGGGTAAGTAAAGAGAGCAATTCCCCATGTATGCGCTCCAACATCTTTTTTAGCTAAATCTTGCTTATTATCATCATCTTCAGTATCAATATTTCCTTTTTCTGTAATGATTGTTTGCTCTATTATATTTCCATTTTTTGCATCTATTAAATACTTTCCAATTCTGCTTATATCCAAAATTCCTGTTGGTGGAATTCCTGTTATGTTTTCTTTTACCTTTTCCTTTGTAAATTCATTTATATCAAATAAACGAATCCATTCAGCCAAACAAGCTGTTGCATTATGTGCTGCATGTAGCGTAATTTGGTCATTAGGGTTTTCGTAATCTGCTGTCAAATGTATTGTTTCGAAGGGCAAAGAAACGGGTAGTTTTTTGACTACAATAGACTTCAATTCATCTCTCATATCTGCTCTGTTTACGATATACGTATCCGTTGTGGCAAGCATAGGAGCAGTTAGTATTTTGCGAAAGAAACTATCTATTTTAGGATTATGAGGGAATGGATTATTGAACATAATATCTAAAGTCAGTTTAAAACCAGCATCAACTAAAACAATGTAATCTCTAGTAACAGCTATTTGGTGCATACATTGTTGAATGTGTAATGGCTTTTTGGTTGTATTATTTATTAAATTCCATTTTTTCCATTTTCCAAAGCCTTTCCAATTCATTAAAAAAACGGCATCTTCGACAGTAGTTTCTTCTTTTATACGTTTTTCTAAGGCTTCTTCTAATGTTTTGAGTAGATTTTTCCACCATTTGGATTTTATATTTACATGATTTTCTATGCCATCAAAAAAATCATTTGTTTTTTCTACCAAATAATTTTTGTGAGTTAGATTAGAACTAAGTAATCCCTGTCTGCTTGATTCTGCTTCTAGTTTATCAATATAATCTTCAAATCTTTTTTCGACCTCATCAGGGCGATTTTTTAAAAGTTCAATTAATTTTATCTGACTTGCCATCGTCTTCATAGACTTTGTAAAATTAACTGAAATCAATTCTTGCGTTATAGGGTCAAAAAATGGATGCGCTGTACTCTGAACTACACCAAAAGGATACACCAAAAAAGGAGGGGTGGAAGTTGTCCATTCGGAATTTGCACCTATCGGAGTTTTGATTTTTAATGTTTCAGCATCAAATTCATAGGGTCTTCCTGCATCATAATTAGCTAAAATACGTGGAGAGGTATCGTTTTTGAATTGAAAAGGAGTTACGGCTGTGCAAAGTTCGTTTCGAACTCCCATTGTAAAAGACATACGAGTAAGTCCAAGATTACGAAAACCATAAATATCAAACAAAGGGTTTTTTTTATTTTCTTTGTCTAAATAATAACGAGTAGCTGCGTCGGCATAATAACAAGGTGTTTTTAGTAAGCGAGAGGTTAATTTTATACTACTAATTTTATTTTGAGTAGCACTAAAATCTAGCTTGTAAATCATTGAATCTCCTCCTAAAAGTGGACTTCCTAGCTCTCTGTTAGATGTTCCGTCAGGGCGAGTAGTTGGAAAAGGAATTCCGTTAGAGTTTATCGTTCCAACTGAAGAATTTATATAGACTACTCCGTCCATGTCTTTGGGAAGTTCTCCTTCAATAGTTTTTAATTTTATATCTAGTTCTTCTCTACTTGCTGCTGTAAAAAATGACGAGTTCATTAATAGTAAAGGGATATTTTGGGGCAAATCTCTTATTTATTAGCAAAATACGCATTTTTATTTATTTAAAAAATCTATTTTGTCTAAAAATTATTTTCTCAACATAAATTCAACATTTTGTTAGGGCAAAGGCACGAAATTTTAAATGAAGCATTTATCTAATTTTGTGCTGTATCTCACCCTTAGCAATCGTCTTTATCGAAGATAAAAAGACGTTGCTAATGGGAGAAAAATGAAAAATAAATTTCGTGCGTTTGCCCTGACATTTTATCAAAATGCTTAATCAAAGAGTAAAATTTTAGTAAGGATATTATTTGAGTAAAATGCTTTTCTAAAAACTTTTGAGTAATTTTAGGCTCAATTAATTAGAAAACCTTTAAACAAACATAAACAAGTGCAACTATGCTTACAGAAACACAGAACGTATCGGCAGGACAACAAAAATTCATTGACTTAGAAGACAATTATGGAGCGCACAATTATCACCCACTTCCAGTAGTTTTGGAAAAAGGCGAAGGCGTTCATGTTTGGGACGTAGATGGAAAAAAATATTATGATTTTCTTTCGGCTTATAGTGCTGTAAATCAAGGACATTGCCACCCACATATCATAAAAGCACTTACTACACAAGCTCAAAAACTAACACTTACTTCTCGTGCTTTTTATAATAATGTATTGGGAAATTATGAAAAGTTTATGACAGAGTTTTTTGGTTATGATAGAGTTTTGCCAATGAATACAGGCGTAGAAGGTGGAGAAACGGCAATTAAATTGTGCAGAAAATGGGCATATAAAGTAAAAGGAATAGAAGAAAATAAAGCAAAGATACTTTTTGCAGAAAATAATTTTTGGGGACGAACACTTGCAGCCGTTTCTTCTTCGACAGACCCTAGTGCATACAGCGATTATGGTCCTTATTTACCGGGGTTTGAAATCGTAAAATACAATGATTTATCTGCTTTAGAAAAAGCATTGGAAGACCCAAATGTGGCTGGTTTTATGGTTGAGCCAATTCAAGGAGAAGCTGGCGTAGTTGTTCCTGATGAAGGATATTTGAAAAAGGCGTATGAATTATGTAAATCTAAAAATATACTTTTTATTGCTGATGAAGTTCAGACAGGAATTGCAAGAACTGGAAAATTAGTTTGTTGTGACCACGAAGGTTTTCAACCTGATATTTTGATTTTGGGTAAAGCCCTTTCGGGTGGTGTATTTCCTGTTTCAGCAGTTTTGACGAGTCATGAAATTATGCTGACTATCAAACCGGGGGAACATGGTTCTACTTTTGGTGGAAATCCGTTGGCGTGTGCCGTTGCAATGGCAGCTTTGGAGGTAGTGAAAAATGAAAATCTTTCTGAAAGGTCTGAAGAATTAGGTAAAATTTTCCGTCAAAAAATGGAAGAGTTAGCTCAAAAATCAGAATTAGTAAATTTGGTGCGTGGAAAAGGTCTTTTGAATGCCGTCGTAATCAATGATTCTCCAGAAAGCTCAACGGCCTGGGATTTGTGTGTTGCCTTGAAAGAAAATGGACTTCTTGCCAAACCTACACACGGAAATATCATTCGTTTTGCGCCACCTTTAGTAATGACAGAGCAACAGTTATTGGAATGTTGTCAGATTATTGAAGATACCGTTTTGAATTTTAAGAAGTAATTTTTTAGAATTTATTTTAGAATAAAAAAAACGAATTTCATTTTATTGAAATTCGTTTTTTTATGAAATCTTTTGCCATTGTCGGTGTCTTACTGACGACTTCCAGCAAAAAACTTATTGATTCTCACCTTTTTCTAAGATATTTTTCCAACCATTTTCATAATCTTTAAAAAATCGGTGATTCGGATTAATGTTTTCTTTAAGTGACTCTATCCCTAAAAACGTATAGATATTAACCCAATTATCATTTTCATCTAAAATTTCCATTTTAGGATTGAGTATATAATATCCTCTTTGTAGCCTTAGCCAAAGTCCTTTGTTGTAAGGGCTGGTAGAAAAAATTTCATTTTTGGCTAAAATACTACTGATATAGCTTCGTTTTTGACGATAGGAAGGCAATACTTGTTGAGATAAATTTTCAAAAGTCGTAAAAAAATCTTGGCTTTCATAAGTGGGATAAAAATGAAATGTAGAAGTTGTGTCAATCACTAAATCTCTAAAAACTCCTATCATAAGATTAAGCATTAAATACTCTGCTTGATGACTTTCTATTTTAATATATTTATTATCTACCTTTAAGGCAATGCTATTACTCTTGATTCTTTTATAATACTTATTTAATTTTTCATTTTCTTTTGTAGCTTCTTTTTTGTTTTTGTATTCTATATTGCTTTCTTTATATATATTATTTAAAAGTAAGTTAAGAATAGTTCTGCCAAAATTATCTACTTTGTCTGTTTTAGCTCCATTCTTTATAAGAAAGTCAAATATTTTAGTGGAGTCATAAATTGCAGCTATCATCAAGGAGGTAAGATTGAATTCATTTCTAAAATCCAAACCATATTGTTTTGTCAAGTTTTGTAATTGCTTGACATCATCTTTTTCATATATCTGAAATTTTTTACGTTCCATTTTAGAAGTTTCTTGATATCTTCTGTCTTCATCTGCAGCTCTATACTTCAATTCAGACAGCTTTTTGAGTAATGGCTCTTCATTATAAAACAAATGGTATTCAAAAACTCTATCTTTTGCCTTTTTATTAAAGTTTTCTGGATTAAAGGCTTCTTCATGTAGCTCTTCTAAACGCTTTGGTGTGATTATCTCCCAAGGCACTTCTTTGATTTTCAAAACTTGATCTCGGATAGCATCTGCTTGCTCTTGTTTACCTTGCATTTCTAGCTTTCTAGCCTCTTTTTGCCATTCTTCTGTACTCGAACTTTGCTCTTTGAGTTTGACTTCATTACTAAAATCAGTCAAGTCTAGGAGTTCTAAAAGCTCATGTTTTTTGTTGCTTTCGATGACGTAAAGATTACTAATTGCTCTTGTCATAGCCACATAAAGCGCATTGACATAAAATTTGTATTCATCTAATGCTTTGTCGCTTTTGTCTTTTGCTCGTGAGTAAGTAATTTCTTCTTTTTGTATGTCTTCTTTGCTTACACCATTTGTAAGTTCTCTAAATTCTTTTTGATAGCTTGAAATAATATCAAACAAAATAATATTTTCGTATTCTAATCCTTTTACCTCGTGTATAGAAAAAAGTAAAGGCGTTTTAAAATACTTTTTAGCACGCTCTTTATCTTCATTTCGCATGACAATAACTGCAAATTTAGCAGAACGTTGTGTGCGTTGGTTGAGGTCTTTGAGTGTTTTTTCTTTGTTTTCTAAGTATTCTACCTCACCTGTATTTTGAGAATTGGACTTGACTAGATACGTACTTTCTTTGTCAATAGAACCAAAACGTGCATTTTTGATTAATAAAAGTTGATTAGCAATACCAGTAACTTCAGGTGTGTTGCGATAATTGGTCGCCAAAACTCTAATAATATTTCCTTCTAATTCTTTTTTATAAAAAAGTGTTTTGATATTAGTCCAAGAAAAAAAGTTGGGGTGGACAATTTGGTTGGAGTCGCCACAAAGGATAAAATTTGTATTGACATGCAAAGCACTCAAAATCAAATAAAGCTGGACATTTGTAATATCTTGTACTTCGTCTATAACCACAAAATCATAACTCGGCTTGACTTTAGAAAGATGCTTAAAAGCGACAATATTACTGTCATAATAATCCCCTTCATTCAAAAATTCTAAGTATTTTTCGAATAAGTCATAAATTTTTTCACGTTCATCCTTCAAAAAAATGGACTGCTTAACGCCTAAGTTTAGGTAATCTTCTTTGCTCAAATAAGGTTTATCAATAACCGACCCTGTAAGAACTCCCTTAAATTCTTCAAAGACTTTATACGCATCTTTGACTTTATGACTTTGTTTAAAACGCCAAATCCATCGTTCAAAATCTTTAAAAGTAATTTCCTTGCCTTTTGGAATTTCTATACTAGACAAATATTCTTTAAAAGACATAAAATCCACTTCTTGCTTAGAGTTGTCATAATCAAAAGCATAATAAACATTGTGAGAGTTTTCTACCAAAAAAGCAGAGAGTGTGGTATAAAGTACACGCCCTTGCAACGTTTTCATTTTTTCAAGTGTAATAGCTGTTTTGCCACTCCCAGCCGAACCAATAATAATAACTGGACTTGGTAAGTTGAAAACTTCGTGTTGAATATCATCAAAAGAAAGAATTTTATCTAAAATATTAAAACGTTTTTGCTTAGGATTCAGATAATTGATTTTTGATTTTGTTTCTTCTGTAAAATCTTCATCTTTAGTAATGGCTTCAAAATCATTTTCATCAAAACTAGCTCCATTCAAAAAGCGAGATTTTTCATATGCATGGTTATAAATCACTTCAAGAAGCAATAAGTATTTTTTATCATCTACCTTGATATATTGAAAAAGAAGACGATTAGTATCGTCTAATTTGGCACGATAAAAACCTGTATTGACCATTTTCTTGACATCGGCTGACTTAAAATCTCCTTTTTTTAGAAAGCCTAAAACCTTATCAAATTTCTTCTTTATTTTACCATAATCAAGCTCATTGTAAAGCAAAACTTCCATATTCTATTTTAGAGATTAAAAAGACGAGTTAAAAATTATACAAATTTCAAAATTAATACGAAAACACTTCAAAGTCAAATTATAAATCATCTTTTAGAAGATAATGACTTTGTCAATGGTAAGATAAAAGTTTCGATATTCAATTCAAACAATGAAAAAAGATTTGTACTTTTGCACTGTTAATTTTTTACACAAAATCAAAAGAAATGAATAAGTTCGTAGTCAAATATTTTTCTATACTTTCTGTTTTTGCGCTGCTATTTTTTATTGCTTGCTCGCCAAAAACAGTTTCTACTCAAGTAAATTACCCACAATCACCGACGCTTCTAAGAATAGATGACCAAACCGTTTCGGCAGATGAATTTGAATATCTCTATCAAAAAAATAATTCTACACAGGAAGATAGCCTTTGGAATAGAGAAAAAATTCAAGAATACTTAGATTTATATATCAATTTCAAACTTAAAGTAGAAGAAGCCAAAGAGTTAGGAATGGATACTTCACAGGCTTTCAAAAAAGAATTTGAAATCTATAAAAATCAGCTTGCCGAGCCCTATCTTACACCAAAAAATGTAAGTGAAAAACTGGTAAAAGA
>PFKD01000389.1 GCA_002784125.1 Flexibacter sp. CG_4_10_14_3_um_filter_32_15 | reverse complement strand
ATCAGAGTAAATTCAATTTGCAAAGTTAAAAACTAGCTTGATTTGCTTTAAACGAGTACATTTTTTTTTCGTGCGTTTACCCTAAAATAGATTATGAAAAACGAATTTAACCTAATTTTATGTTAAATTTGTCTGGAATTTTTATTATTGTTTATTTAAGCAAAACAATTATCAACCCTAAAAAACTTTGAATTATGTTTAAAGCGAATCTTAATAATGTAGTGCTTTGTGCTACACTCTTTTGTAGTGTTCTTTTTATCTCCTCGTGTGATAAAGGACCTAGCGAAAATGAGAAAAAATTAGTCTTGGAAGTAGAAGAACTACGTCTGGCTAGAGAAAAAGACAGCTTGTATCAAGCTGATTTACAACAAGAAATGAACGTTATTTATGTTCGTTTGGATTCTATGCGCCAAGTAGAAGACAAAATTCGCCAACTTACTTCGGATATGCGTGGTGGTGATATTGACCCTTCAACAGGTGGAATGAGTATTGACCAAGGTATGCAACAAATTGAGCGTCAGATGCAAGCCAATCGTGCTAAAGTTGCCGAATTAGAAAGAAAATTAAAAGAGTCTGGGCAGCAAAATTCAGCTCTTACTAATACTGTGGCTATGCTAAAGCGTACCATTGAAAATAATGAAGCTGAAATTACACAAATGAGAGGACGTATTGCAGACTTAGAAGTTGAGGTAGAAGGTTGGAAATCTCGTTATTCTGGAAAAATTGATGAGCTAGATTCTACCAATGTAGTTTTGGAAGATACTCGTACAGTTGCAAATACTGCTTATTACGTAGTTGGAACAGAAAAAGAACTAAAAGACAAAGATATTATCATCAATGATAAAAAAGGATTTGAGCCAGACGGACGAACAAAAAGTAAATTTACAGCAATTGACATCCGTACTACAAGTTCTATCGTAATTGGAAGTACTAAAGATGTAAAAGCTAAGAAAGTAAAATTACTACCTTTGCGCCCTTCTGGTTCGTACAGAGTTGAGGAAAGAGGTGGAAATGTTTATTTAGAAATTACGAATTCTGAAAAGTTTTGGGAAAGTAAATATTTAGCTATTCTTTCTAAAACTAGCTTCTTTTAATGAGTGATAAGTTGTTAGTGGTAAGTGATAAGAGAATTACAATTAAGTATTTCCTATCACTTACCACTTATACCCTACCACTTTTCTAATACTTGTGTTTGCCTACATTCCAGCCATCACTTTTCAAATATTGCTCACCTGATTCTACTGCTGGGCTTTCCATTTGTGTTCCCATTGAGTCATTCCAACGATTGAGATAACCAAAAAGAGCAACCACACCGAGCATTTCTACAATTTCCCCTTCATTCCAGTATTTTCTAAGATTTTCGGCTATTTCATCTGTTACTCCATTTGGAATCTGAGAACTTGCCAACGCAAAATCTAAGGCTGCTCGTTCGGCTTCTGAAAATGCTTCATGTGTTCTGTAACTCCAAATATTTTCTAGTTGAGCCTGTTCTGCGCCATACCTTTCGGCTGCACGAATTGTATGTGCTTGACAATAACGACAACCTGCTGCGTGGCTACTAATATAGCCGATAAGTCGTTTTAATGCACTCGTAACCCTGCCTTGATTTTCCATAACTGCTTTATTCATTTCAATAAAAGCATAAGCAATTTGTGGTCTGATGTGCATAGTCTTGACACTATTCGGACAAAAACCTAATGTTTCTTCATAAAATTCGATAAGCTCTTGAAGTTGTGCATCTCCTTCTGATGACTTTGGGTGGACTAAGGGTTGTTTCATGGTGTGTATTTTTTTCTTAGGAAATAATAATTTGATAATTCTGATTATTTTTACAAAGGGTGCATAACAAATTGTCGCTTTTGTAGGGAAAAGGCAAGCCTTTTCCTTCCACAGGTATTTTTTTTGATACAAACAGCTAGTTTAGGAAAAAGCAAGCCTTTTCCCTACGTAATACAATACAAATCAAAGTACAAGATAAGTAAAAATTAATGTAGCTTGTTCTTTAGAGTTTTGAGCTAGGGCAAACACACGAAATTTAGTTTTCATTTTTCCTTCATTATCAACGTCTTTTTATCTTCGCTAAAGACGATTGCTAAGGGGGAAAAATGAAAAATATAGAGTTTCTACCTTATCAAGGGTTAATTTTTGAAAAAAATTGACCCTTGATAAGGGTAAAATACAGCACAAAACTGTAAAAATGGATGAATTAAAAATTTCGTGCGTTTGCCCTAAGAAATTTGAGTTTTGATAGTAATTTTCTATTTTTAAGAAAAGAATAGTATTAATTATAATTATCACCAAATTATGCCAGATTTACCAGAAGACTCTCCTCGTAACCCTGATGGAGAAACACCAGATTTAAATGCCAAAACAAGAAATTTAGGTTGTAAAGATTGTGGTGCAACACTTACCTACGCCCCTGGAACGACAGCTTTAAAGTGTCAGTATTGTGGAGCAGAAAATGAAATTGAAGCCGAAGAAGAAGTAGCCATTGAAGAATATGATTTTCAGGAAGCTCTCCAACACACAGCCGATAAAGCCGATATGCAAACCCTTCAAACTGTCCAATGCGATGGTTGTGGAGCAAGATCAACACTCAAACCCAATGTCGTTTCCGATGAATGTGCATTTTGTGGAACGCCTTTAGTAACCTCATCGCCTGAAACGGTAGAAGTTTTTCAACCCAAATCATTACTTCCTTTTGAGATTGACCAAAAAAAAGCTGCTAATCTTTTCAAAGAGTGGGTTTCTAGTCTTTGGTTTGCGCCAAATGATTTGAAAAAACGTGCTGCACTTGCCGAAAAATTAAAAGGAATGTACATTCCCTACTGGACTTTTGATAGTGAAACTGATTCTCATTATCAAGGTAGAAGAGGCGACTACTATTACACAACAGAAAACTATACCGATAGCGACGGAAACTCTCAAACTAGACAGGTGCGTCATACTCGCTGGACAAATGTATCAGGACATATCAACCATTTTTTTGATGATACTTTAGTTTTGGCGAGTAATTCTTTGCCACAAAATTATGTAGAAAAACTTGAACCTTGGGATTTGGAAAAATTAGCAGGTTATGACGAACGTTATTTATCTGGCTTTCAGACCGAAACCTATCAAGTAGATTTGAAAAGTGGTTTTGAAGTAGCAAAAGACAAAATGGAAGCTCAGATTCGAAATATGGTTACAAGTGATATTGGAGGAGATGAACAGCAAATTGAGAACGTCCAGACCAATCATAGTGATATTACTTTCAAACATATTTTGCTTCCTCTTTGGATTAGTGCCTATCGATATAATGATAAAGTATTTCGTTTTTTAGTCAATGCTCGTACAGGCGAGGTGCAGGGCGAGCGTCCGTATAGTACTATCAAAATTGTACTTGCAGTTTTGGCTGTTTTGGCAATCCTTGGTGTACTTTTCTTTTTTGTAGGTGGAAAAAAGAGAGCAGGTTTGTTTGATGCAACTGATTTTGGAAACTTAGCTTATACTGATTCGTATTCTCATTTATTTCAAAATACATTTCAGAATCTGTATCTAAAAGTAGATTTGATAAGTCAGTTTGTACTAAATATTGATTTTCTGAATTTAGGGTAAACGCACGAAAAAAAAATGTACTCGTTTAAAGCAAATCAAGCTAGTTTTTAACTTTGCAAATTGAATTTACTCTGATAGTTAAAG
>PFKD01000142.1 GCA_002784125.1 Flexibacter sp. CG_4_10_14_3_um_filter_32_15 | reverse complement strand
TTCTTTGTATTTATCTTCATTCATCATATAGATCATAAAAATCATTTACCAATAAGTTCAAGTCGTTTTTATTTTGTCCAACTACTTACAAAGGTTACGTTGCTCTTCAACTGAAAATCAAATACTTAAAAATGACACTCATATTGAAAAATTAAACTCTAATTAACCTTAAAAAGCCCATATTTCAAAATACAATAAATAGCTCTAAAACCGTCTTTCCAACCAATTTTTTTACCCTCTTCATACGTTCTTCCATAATAAGAAATGCCTACTTCATAAATTCGTATTTTGGGGATTCTGGATATTTTAGCTGTGATTTCAGGCTCAAAACCAAAACGATTTTCTCTTAGTTTTAAGTTTTGGATAGTTTCTGTTCGGAATAATTTATAACAGGTTTCCATATCTGATAAATTCAGATTTGTAAACATATTAGAAAGAAAAGTAAGAAATTGATTTCCGATAGTATGCCAAAAAAACAAAATTCGGTGTGGATTACTGCCTACAAACCTAGACCCATAGACTACATCAGCTACCCCCATCAAAATTGGTTTGAGTAAAAGGTTATATTCATTAGGGTCATACTCTAAATCAGCATCTTGTATGATTAGATATTCCCCTGTTGCCTTGGCGATTCCTGTGTGAAGAGCAGCTCCTTTTCCTTTATTTTTTTCGTGTTCGAAATATTGAATGGAAAGACTAGGATTATCTTGGCTATATTTTTCTATTACCTCTTTTGTATTGTCTTTCGAAAAGTCATTTATAATAACAACTTCTTTTGCTAAATTACCATCTAATTTTACTTCTTTTATTTTATCAAGTATAAAATGTATTGTCTTTGCCTCATTATAAGCAGGAATAATAATAGAAAGTGTTTGACTCATTGTTTCAGTTTATTGAAGAAAAAGTTAGAAAATAGCGTAAAATTTAGAAATACAAGTTAAGTAAAATTAATTTTTTTGAAGATAGAAAACATCATGAATATTCAATTTTTGATGAGAGTAACCTATTTCTTTGAGTAAAGAAATTTTTTCATCTGGATAGTTCATCCATTTCAAAACTATTATCATTTTATATTTTTTACTTTTTATATCTTCTTCTATATTTATATAATTATAATCTTTACGCAAGCAAAAACTAGGGTTTGATATAGAACATCTATTCAATTCCTTACTATTTTCAAGAGTAGTATAATAGTCTATAATATGAGAACCTGTTGCTAGAATGGGTTTATTTGAGCTAGTATTTTGAGCTATTTTTTCTATAGTTTCGAAATCACTCAAATAATCATTTCTTTGTGTTTGTATTTCTTTAGACTTTGCTTCAAAATTAGTACTTGCAAAGTTAAAAATGATTACTGCCAACAGAAAGCTGCTTACTCCTATTTTGATATAATCGTGCAATTTACTTTCACTCAAAATAAGCCCACAAGCAAATAAAAGCATTCCTAGACTAGGAATTACATATACAGGATGCAACATAAAAGGTGTCATGGCGACTGCATAAATCAAACCAACTGTAAAGGGAACAAAGTAATAGAAAGGTAATTTCTTTTTATAGATTTGATAAATAGCAAAAGACAAACCCAAAAATATAAAGGTAAATAAGGTAGGATTTGCTTTGATTAATTCTATCCAATTATGAAATAATGATACTTTTTTATATTCTGCATTTCCATCTCCAAAAATTCTGTACGCATAATTGAGCCAAGATTTTACCATTGCACCCTTCCAAATTGCTCCTGCCCAAAACAGAACAAGAGTAATAAGAAAAGAAACAAAAGCTCTCCACATAGAAGGAAAATCAATTAATAATTTCCATTTACCTATCAAAATAATAGCTATAAAACTTCCTCCCACAACGACTAAAGCCATTTCTAAAGTTAGAAACAAAATAGCTACCCCTACTCCCAAAAGATAGGCATATTTGTAATTCGAATTATTATCTAAAGATTGTTTTTCTATATATTTTACCAAAATACCTAGATACAAAATAGTAGCTAATAAATGAAATGTATGGTAATTGAGAAGTGTAAAAGCTGCAAAAGAAAGAGAATGTGTAATAAAAAAACTAGCAACAATACACATATAAAAATAAGAAGAAGGCGTTAGTTTGCCTATTATCCACAAACTAGCTATAAAACTACATGCAGTAAGCCAACCTAAAATAATATTACTCCAACGAAAATTATTTTCTGCTTGTATAGGGTCTGAATCTGTAAAAAAAGACCAATAATAGATAGGTAAAGTAGGATGAAGATGTCTTTTTAATAGAGGATCTAAGTTTTCATTTGGAAGTTGAGTAGCAATTTGCGCCACTTTTTGCTCATCTTTTTGTTTTTTGGCTAAACCTAATTGTACATAACTTATTAAATCCATTCCTTCTATTTCAAAAGCATTGGTCAAAACACCTAGTTTTGTGGCATTTACATAATCTACTTCATCCCAGTTGAGAGGATAAGATTGATAGGTATATTGATTTTTTGTAAAGAAAAAGAGTGCAAATAATAAAATTAAACTTCCAAATAAAGTATATAAATGGCGCATAAGATAATTGTGAGGTAAACAAATCAATAAAAGCTACTTAAATTCAGACTTACTGAATCAACATAAAATAAATAGGCATTCCGATAGTAATATTAAAAGGAAATGTTACAGCTAGAGCCATTGGAATAAAAAGACCAGAGTTAGCTTGTGGAACAGCAATTTTCATTGCAGCAGGAACAGCAATATAAGAAGCACTCGCTGCCAAAATTGCAAAGATAAAACGATTTGCTACATCATCAGTAATAAATCCACTCAAAACAGCCGTTAGAGAACCATTAAAAATTGGAATAATGATAGCAAAAAGGGCAGCAAACCAACCAGACTTTAAGAAAGCACTTAGTTTTTTTCCACTTTCAATTCCCATGGCTAAAAGAAAAATAGCTAAAAAACCTTTAAAAATATCAGTTGTAAAAGGTTTGATTCCTTCGGCTTGTTTTTCATCTGCAATAAGTCCGATTACAAGACTTCCCAAAACCATAAGTACACTACCATTTGTAAAAGAGTGAATAATGATAGATTTCAATTTGCTACTTGAAGATATTTTTTTTGGAGGTGCAGCGTTGTACGTGTCGTCGATATGAAAATCGTGTGTAGGAATGATTTTAAATTCAGTTTCTTCCATTTCGTCTTCATCATTTCCTTTTGTTTTTTCTTCTTTTTTGTTGTAAAGCATAATCAAAGCCACACCAACAACAATCGCAGGAGCTTCCATAAGAGCCATAACAGCCACCATGTGTCCACCAAAAGTAAGGTTTTGAATCTCTAAAAAAGACGCTGCAGCCACAAAAGTAACAGCACTTACCGAACCATACGAAGCTGCAATCGCACCAGCATCAAAAACAGAAAGTTTGCGCTTCAAGATGAAAAATGTATAAAGAGGAACAATAAAAGAAAGAAAAACTCCAAACAAAAGCGAAAATAAAATCTCTAAATCGAATTTACTATGAGAAAGTTCTTGTCCACCTTTAAAACCGATAGCAAAAAGAAGGTACAGAGAAATAAATTTTACCGAACCAGCAGGAATTTCTAAATCGCTTTTCACTTTGACAGCAAAAATTCCTAGCACAAAAAATAAAAGGGTTGGGTTGGTAAGATTAGAGATGAGTAAATCAAGATTCATAAGTTATGCCTTTTTTTGATAG
>PFKD01000148.1 GCA_002784125.1 Flexibacter sp. CG_4_10_14_3_um_filter_32_15 | reverse complement strand
ACTGAAAATCAAATACTTAAAAATGTCACTCATGTTGATACTCAATTCCTTATCTTCGTTTCATACCACAACAGAATTCTAAACTTTCCCACCAATCACAAGCACATCATCCACAGGTTTGTGAGAAGTTCCTATCCAATCTTTAAATGTTTGATAAAGAATTTGTTTTTGTTTTGCTGTATCTTCTGTATGAATATCAAAAAGTAGTTCTCTAAAATTTTTGACCATAAATTTACGCCCTCTTTCTCCTCCAAACTGGTCTTGAAAACCGTCAGAAAAAATATAAAATGTTGTGGGAACAGAAATATCAATTACGTGTTCTGTAAACTCCCCTTTGTGTTCTCTCTCTGAACCACCAATAGGCATTTTATCTCCTTTAATTACTTCTAGCTTCTCATTTTGGATATAAAAAATAGGGTTTTTAGCTCCTGCAAAAGTAAGTTTTTTGTTTTTTTGGTCTATACAAACAAGTGCTAAATCCATTCCATCATGGATATTTGTTTCGTCTTTATGTAATGCTACTGTTATTCCTTTATTCAACTGATTCAAGATTTTTGCAGGAGAACAAACATGATTTTCTGCTACAATTCTACTCAAAATTTCATTTCCTATCATAGACATAAATGCCCCCGGAACGCCGTGTCCTGTACAATCAACAGCAGCCAAAACGGTTCTTTGTTCTTCTTCAAAATAATGGAAAAAATAAAAATCTCCACTTACAATATCACGAGGACGAAAATAGACAAAAGATTCGGGTAGAGCTTTTTGAATACTTGCAAGACTAGGCAGCATGGCTTCTTGAATGCGTTTTGCGTAAGTAATACTTGAAGTAATTTGAAGATTTTTGTCTTCAATCTCATCTAAAACTTTTGCTAGTTCATGGTTTTGTTCCGTGATTTGAGCTTGTTGAAAGCTAATCTCTTCATTTTTATCCTGCAAAACTAAATTGGCTCTTTTCTTTTGCTGCTGACTTCTATAAATAAAAATAATTCCAACCAAGGCAAGCAATAAAGTCGCTGCAATTCCACCAATATAAAGTCGCTGTCTTGCTATTTTTTGTTCGTTTTCGGCTTGTTCTTGTGCAAATTTGGCTTCTTGCAAATCCGTTTCTTGTTGAAGGACTTTATAAGCAAGTTCTTGTTTGGTAAAATTAGACTCTAGTTGGTTTAAGGCTTTATCTTTAGTTTTTATATCTTTTTCTTGTTCTTTTAGTTTTGTGTTTTTTAAAGCAATTTCTAACTCTGCTCGTTGCTTTTCGGTTTCTGCTAAAGCTGCTTGAAGTCTTGCTTTGTCTGCTTCTGCACTCACAATGGCTATTTTTCTCTGTTGGGACATTTCATGAAAATTTCGATATAAATCAAAATATTCTTTTTGTTTTACTGTATTTTCTGCTTTTTCGTAGGTTTCGGCAAGCATTCCATAAATACTTCGCATCTGCTCTACGTCTAAAGATTCTTTTGCCAAATCTAATGCATCTAAAAGCTGTTTGGCTGCTTCATCGTGCTTTTTTAGGTTGTTTAGAACGACAGCCGTATTTATTTGAGCTGAAATAATTGGTTCTTTTATACCTTGTTTTTTTCGTCCTTCTAATGTTTTTTGAAAGAAAACTAGAGAAGAATCAAATTTTTCTAAATCAGCATAAATGGTGGCAAGATTACTATAAATACCATACATTCCACTTTGATTATCTACTTTTTGATTAAAAACCAATGATTTTTGAAAGTAGGTAATAGCTGGACGTAATTCTTTTTTATCCCAATGAATCAAAGCAGCTTTGTTCAAAAAATCACTTGCACCTCTATAATCACCTTGATTTTTGCGTTCTTCTGATTTCTCCAGACACATTTCAACGGTCAGTTTTTGACCATCATTTGTAACGAATTGAGCCTTGGAATGAATAACAAAAAAGGTCAAAAAAAATAGAAATAAGAAACAAGTAAATAAATAATTTCGCATCATTACAGAGCTAGAACAAAAATAAAAAAATAGAATGGGTTGAATGTTAAATGTCTTCTAATCAAATATAACATTATTTTGTGTAGAAATTGAAAATTAATAAAGAAATTTGCTTTTAGATTACTATCAAGGTCAGATTATCTAACCTTGACAGTATTTTCATCTTTTATAACCTAACACGAACAGCATTCGCATGAGCCTTTAACTCTTCTGCCTCTGCCATTTCAATAACAGTTTGTCCGATTTGATTCAAACCTTCTTTTGTAAGTGATTGAAAGGTAATTTTTTTGACAAAACTATCCAAAGAAACTCCACTATATGCCCTCGCATGTCCGTCTGTTGGTAGTGTGTGATTTGTTCCAGAAGCATAATCTCCAACTGACTCAGGCGTATAATTCCCTAAAAATACAGAACCTGCATTGATGATATGTTCGGCAGCCTCTTCTGGATTTTCTAGTGCAATAATCAAATGCTCTGGAGCATAAAAATTACTCATATCCAAAATATCTTGTCTATTTTGTAAGACTACAAAACGACTATTTTCTAAGGATTTTTGAGCAAATTCTTTTCTAGGAAGTAATTCTAATTGCTTTTCTACTTCTGCTTTTATTTGTTTTGCTGTTTCTTCATTATCTGTCATCAAAATAACTTGACTGTCTTTTCCATGTTCGGCTTGAGAAAGCAAATCTGCAGCTACAAAACTAGGAACGCATGTTTTATCAGCCAAAACAGCGACTTCAGAAGGTCCTGCTGGCATATCGATTGCAATTCCTTCATTTTGAATGAGTTGTTTGGCAACAGTTACATACTGATTTCCAGGTCCAAAAATTTTATACACTTTTGGTACAGAATTCGTTCCGTACGCCATTGCACCAATCGCCTGTATGCCTCCAATTTTGAAAATATCTGTCGCTCCTACAAGATGTGCAGCATACAAAATGGGAGGATGAATTTTGCCTTCTTTATTGGGAGGAGAACACAAAACAACTTTCTTACAACCAGCAATTTTGGCAGGAATACCGAGCATCAAAACAGTCGAAAAAAGTGGAGCAGTTCCCCCTGGTATATACAGACCTACCTTTTCGATACCTACGCTTTTTCTCCAACACGTAATTCCTTTGGTGATTTCAATTTTTTTGATTTCTTCTTGTTGGCTATTATGAAAGACCAAAATGTTTTTATAAGCCTGATTAATAGCCATTTTGAGAGGTTCAGAAACTAGACTTTCAGCTTCTTTTAACTCTTCAGAAGTTACTCTAAAGTCTTCTAAATCTATTTTATCAAACTCTTTTGTAAATTTTTTGAGTGCAGTATCGCCTTCCTCTTTGATAGATTGCAGTACATTCTGAACTTGTGATTCAATTTGTTTTAACGAAAAAGTAGGACGAGTGCAGATAGATTCCCACTCCTTACGAGTAGGTTGATTGTATATTTTCATTGGAAAAGTAAATGCTATTTCTTGGAAATAAATAGTAAAAAAAGAATTTAATCTTTTGACAAAGCATAATGTTAGGCAAAAGTAGTCATGAAGTTGCTTTTTTCAAAAAAATATAATTCTTGCATGGGATTTTCTAGCAGATAGAAAAATATTAATGTAAATATAATATGAGTGACATTTTTCAAATTTTGTAAATTGACCAGTTTTTGACAAAATAATAGTTTGCTTTTTTCCATAAAGTAGGGTTTGCAAACCCTACTT
>PFKD01000362.1 GCA_002784125.1 Flexibacter sp. CG_4_10_14_3_um_filter_32_15 | reverse complement strand
AAAGAAAAATCAGACAGTTTAGAAACCGTCTGATTCATATAAAATTTATCTAAAAACCTGTAACGCTATTTCAGGACAAGACACAAGCACAAAAAAAAAGCAGCTACATAAAATTGATGTAGCTGCTTTTTCTTTGAAGAAAATTATAAAAAACTTAGTTGAAACTATCTACCTATTGTCAAAGTCTGATTATGGACTATTTACAAAATTTTCAACTCAAAATACAAATATAACCGTCGTTGAGGCTTCGCCGTCAAACGAGGTTTTTTCTATTTTTTAAATCCTCAACGACGACGAAGTCTCGTTGACAGTTGGTGTTATGCAGTCCTCATTAAAAATAGAATGGTGTCTTACTTTTATTTCCAAAAAGTAATGCGTTGTTTTTTCCATCTATCGAACATTTTCTACCTATTTCTGTAAAAGCATCAAAACCTCTCGTATTTTTGACAGCTTCTAAATGCGTTTCGATATTTTTATATGCCGTTTTATAATCATCGTCTTTTATCTCTTCAAAAAGCCAACTTATTTCTAAATGATTTCTGATTTGATTATCAAACTCTTGCTTGAATTCTTCTTTTACTTTTTCACGTTCTTTTTGATATTCTTTTTCGTCTTCAAATTTGTTTTTGCGTTTTTCTATTTCATAGTTGAGCGATGTTTTTTTTAGTGCATCTTCTCCAAACTTTTCAAATTTACCTCTAATTTTTTCTTCTATTTTTTGTCCTAATTTTCTAAGCTCATTTTCTGTTCCTTTTATTTCTCCCAAAAAACGATTTGGTTTAGATTCATTTTCTGGATTTGGAAAAATAACAACTCCTTTTTCTTTATTTATACCTTCATTTAGTGTTGTAAAAATTTTCATTCCTTCGTTTGTCATTTCAGACAAAATCCGACTTCCTGCAAACAGGTCGTGTGTCTTTCGTGCTTCCGAAATAAAAGACTGTACAGGCGCAACACTAATTAGAAAAAGGTAGGTTTTGGTGGAGGTAGGCGAAGTACTCAAAATAAAAGAAGTAGAAAAGTGATAAAATAGAATCGTTGAATGTAAGCAAAACGGTTTTAAAAAATAATTATTAATTTATTTTTTCTAAAAAAACAAACTTCAAATGAATTTTGCAAATAAAACAATGAAAATATTTTATCTTTTCATAAAAAATAATTTTCAAATACAGCGTTCAGAGTAGGAAAAACACATTCCATTATTTCATACCAACTGATTCTTAAAAGCAAATTTTATCAAACCGACTACATTTTTTACATTGATTTTTTGTAAAATATTTTTTCGATGTGTTTCTACGGTTCTTGTACTAATAAAAAGAGTTTCTGCTATTTCTGCACTTGAATACTCTTTACAGATGAGCTGTACAATTTCGGTTTCTCGTTTGGTAAGAGAATTTGTAGGCGTTTCTTGATTTTGTTCTTTTTTCTTTTGCATAATAACTTCCAAAACTTCTGGGCTATAATGCGAACTTCCTTCTGCTACTTTTTTGATGGCTTTGATGAGTTCTTTTCTACCAATATTTTTCAAAATATATCCTTCTGCTTCTACTGCCAAAATCTGTTCTATCAAAGCTCTTTCATCGTGCATAGTCAAAACCAACACTTTCAAATTTGGAAAACGAAGTTTTGCTAATCGTGTCAGTTCTACACCATCCATTTGAGGCATACTAATATCAGTCAGCAGAATATCAATAGGATTATTTTGGTCTGCTTGTTTTTGTAGAATATCTAAAGCTGTTTTTCCGTTTGTTGCTTCGGCTATAATTTCAATATCGTTTTCTTTACGCAGCAACGAACGAATACCATCCAAAAGCATTTGATGGTCGTCGGTAAGGAGTAATTTTATTGTTTGTTTTTCTTGCATTTTTTTGTGCTTTTATAGTGTAGCTATGCTAAAATACAAACAAATTTTGTAAAAATAAACCTCGCTAAGATTCAAATGAATTGCTTAACGAGGTTTATTATTTTTTATACTTTTATATCAGCCAAGACATTTTGATAGACTTTATTGATTCCCTCTTCTAAAGAAATTCGGTGTTTCCAGCCCAAACCATTGAGTTTATCTACACTCATTAATTTTCTTGGTGTTCCGTCGGGTTTGGTGGTGTCAAAAACTAATTCGCCTTCAAAATTTACAGTTTTCTTTACCAACAAAGCCAGTTCTTTGATACTCAAATCTTCGCCAGTTCCGATATTTACAAGACTTGGATCGTCGTAATTGTGCATCAAATAAACACAGGCTTCTGCTAGATCATCAGCGTGAAGAAACTCTCGTTTTGGAGAACCTGTTCCCCAAACTTCGACTTCAATTCCTTTTCCGTCTTTAGATTTACGGATTCCATATTTATTCAAAATTTCCAAAATTTCAGTTTCAGGAAGTTCGCTCATGTCTTTTCCTTCTACCAAAAAATGACGTAAATTATTTCTAATTCCCTCCCAGTTATTTTGTTCCAAACATTTTCCTAAATGGAATTTTCGGATAAGCGCAGGCAAAACGTGAGAGTTCATCAAATCATAATTATCGCCTTCTCCAAACAAATTTGTAGGCATAACTGAAATAAAATTGCAATCGTACTGACTTCTGTAGGATTCACACATTTTTATTCCTGCAATTTTGGCGATGGCGTAAGGTTCATTGGTTTGCTCTAAAAGCCCTGTCAATAAATATTCTTCTTTGAGAGGTTGAGGAGCAAGTTTTGGATAAATACACGAAGAACCCAAAAACATTAATTTTTTAACGTTCGTTTTTCGTGCTGCTTCGATAATATTACATTCCATCATCAAATTATCATAAATAAACTCGCCACGATAGGTATTATTTGCCCAAATTCCACCTACTTTTGCTGCTGCCAAAAATACCCAATCAGGCTTTTCAGCCTCAAAAAAATCGTTTACAGCTTGTTGGTTTCGAAGGTCAAGTTCTTTCGAAGTACGTTCTACAAAATTGGTATAACCTTGTTTTTCAAGTTCTTTTTTGATAGCCGAACCGACCATTCCACGATGTCCTGCAATATATATTTTCATTTGTATATCAATTACGAATTAAAAATTACGAATTACGTTTTTAAACACAGAGTCCACAAGAGAACACAGAGAAAATACAAAATACGTTTTTAAATTCTGTTGATTTCGTATTTACTTCTGAATTCTAAAATCTAACTTCTAAATTTATTCATAGTAATTCATAATTCTATGCCCACCTTCTTGTAGGTATTTATCTTTTTTGAATAGTTCTACATCAGCCAAAATCATGTCTGTAACAAGTTGTTGTAGATTATATTTTGGTTTCCAACCTAATTTTTGTTGTGCTTTTGTAGGGTCTCCAATAAGTAAATCTACTTCTGTTGGACGGAAATAACGAGCGTCGACAGCAATTACTTCTGTTCCTACTCCCACTTGATATTCTGGATTCGCACACGCTTTTACAATTCCTTTTTCTTCTTCGTTTTCGCCCACAAATTCTAGTTCAATACCTAATTCTGCAAAAGCTAATCTACAAAAATCTCTTACTGTTGTGGTAACTCCTGTTGCAATTACATAATCCTCAGGCGTATCTTGTTGCAAAATCAAATACATGGCTTCTACATAATCTTTTGCGTGTCCCCAATCTCGTTTTGCATTTAGATTTCCTAAAAAAACTTTGTCTTGTAAGCCTAAAGCAATTCTTGCCGTTGCACGAGTAATTTTACGAGTTACAAAAGTTTCTCCTCTGATTGGACTTTCATGGTTGAACAAAATCCCATTACAAGCATACATTCCATACGCTTCTCTATAATTTACAGTAATCCAATACCCATACATTTTGGCTACTGCATACGGCGAACGAGGATAAAAAGGTGTTTTTTCAGACTGTGGAACTTCCTGTACCATACCATAAAGCTCAGAAGTTGAGGCTTGATAAATACGAGTTTTTTCTGTCAAATTTAGAATACGAACAGCTTCCAAGATACGCAAAGTACCCATAGCATCAACATTAGCAACGTATTCAGGCATATCAAAACTCACTTTTACGTGCGACATTGCACCTAAATTGTAAATTTCGTCGGGCTGAACTTCTTGAATGATACGAATCAAATTGGTAGAATCGGTAAGGTCGCCGTAATGCAACTTAAAACGATAATTGTCGACGTGTGGGTCTTGGTACAAATGGTCTATTCGATCGGTATTGAAAAGTGAACTTCTACGTTTGATACCGTGAACTTCATACCCTTTATTGAGAAGAAGTTGCGCCATATATGCGCCATCCTGTCCTGTAATTCCTGTAATGAGTGCTTTTTTCATTCTAAATGTTTAATGTCTATGTTTAATGTCTATTATGAAATCTATATTTAATAGTTATGCTTTTGAGTAAATTTTACTGTTTACAAAAGTAATAAATATATGTTAAAATGTAATGGTGCTACTTTGTTTTGAGATAAGTATTTTGATTAGTGGGTTACTCACTCAAAAGTTTTTCCACAAAATTAGTAGTTGCTTCTACATAATTGTCATAATATTCTCCTGTTCCTTTTCCAGAAAAACCTGTATGTATTTTTCTTACTTTTCCTGTTTTGTCTATAAAAATAGTAGTTGGAAAAGACATTACATGATTGAGCATAGGTAATGTTTGTACTGCAAATTGTTTGTCTGCTCTTCCTGCAAAAAGAATTTCATACTCTACATTCAAGCGTTTTTTCATTCTTTCTAACCTTACTTTTGCATCTTCAAAATCTTCGGTTTGTTCGTAAGCAAGTCCGATTATTTCTAGTCCTTTTGGATTATAAGTAG
Source organism: Flexibacter sp. CG_4_10_14_3_um_filter_32_15 (assembly GCA_002784125.1). Classification (GTDB taxonomy): domain Bacteria; phylum Bacteroidota; class Bacteroidia; order Cytophagales; family Bernardetiaceae; genus Bernardetia. The sequence goes on along the minus strand of PFKD01000362.1, from coordinate 10,811 downwards.
AATATAATTCTGTCAGAAAATTAGTTTCGTCCATACAATTCGGACACCAAGAGCCTAAAAGCTGTACAATACGTACTTTTCCGTCATATTTTGGATTGTCTAAAGAAATAAGTTTTCCATCTAAATTTGGAAACTCAAAAGCGATTGTTTCATAACCTTCCTTTAAATACGTAAGCGTATCAGCTTTTGGCAGAGTAAAATTCGGATTACGAGTAGAAATAAAATCAACAGGTTGTCCTTTTCCAGACCAAAACTTTCCTTTTAGTGTATTTTCGTCTTCTGCCTTTGCAACAAATAAAAATGCGTGAGAGCCATCAAAACAAGATAAATACAAAGAATCATCAGAAACGCTTCCAAAAAGATAACGGTAATCTCCTGTTGTAGTCAAAAATGTTCCTTTAATATTTCCTTTTACATCTGCTGTTTCTATTTTTTCAAAAACACCTAAAGCTGCACTAGAATCTCCTTGAGATAAAAAATAAGTTTCCCATTTTCCACTCAAGTCAAATTTTACTGTTTGATTGGCTTCAAAACGAGTTTTTGTATTTGGAACAGCCGAAAAGTCTAACGAACTAGCATTGGTAAAACTTCTACGGTTCCATTTTCCAGTTAATTTTTGAGTTGTAGTATTCCATTCTGCAACTATTTCGCCTTCAAAAATGTGCATCGGAATTGTAAATGTATTTCCTGTTTGGGTTACATTGTCTAAAAGTATTTTTTCCTCTCCATTAATTAATGTAAAAGTTGGAATTGTATCATTTTCATCATTATTATTTGAATAATTTACATCAAAATTAAAAGGCAAAACGGCACCTTCTTGTTGTTGTAGAGTTGCTCGCCAAATACCGTTTGGAAGTTTCATATCATTTTCTTTTGTTGAGTTACAGCTACTTAAAATGAAAGTAACAGCTAAAAATAAAATAGTAGAAAATATAAAGAATAATTTTTTCATAGTTTGGTTAAAATTGATTTTTATCAAAATTCTATAATGAGATAAAAAAATAGAGAACTGCCCTTTACTAAAAAGCAGTTCTACTTATTTTCTTATTACACATTCAGTTTTTAGGATTGAGAATGCATAAAATTTTGCACAAGTGTAAAAGTGTACAAGCTACAAATATCGTAAATTTTGCATTATAATTTGTCTATAATGCGATTTTGTGCAAAAAAGCTATTCTAGTGCTTTTTTAGAACATAAATTTTACGAATTAGACAGATTAAAACCCAAGTGTTACTTAATAATTATTCAAGTATTTTTTATAACTATTGCAATAAAAAACCTCTTTACCAAACGGGTTTAGCAAAGAGATGAAATTTAGTAATATTAAGTTTTAATTTGAAATAAAATAGCAAAATTAGTGAGCCATTTCTCTCTCAAATATAGTTTGTACATCTACATAAGGCAACTCAAATGCTTCAGCAACACCTTCATGTACGACATCGCCTTTGATGATATTAAGTCCTAATAATAATTCTTTATTTTCTTTACAGGCTTTTACCCAGCCTTTATTAGCTAATTGAACTGCATAAGGGAATGTAGCATTTGTAAGACCAACTGTAGAAGTGTAAGGAACAGCCCCTGGCATATTGGCAACACAATAATGAACTACATCATCAATGATATAAGTAGGAGCACGGTGTGTAGTTGCTTTGGTAGTTTCGAAACAACCTCCTTGATCAACAGCTACATCTACAAGGACAGTTCCAGGGCGCATAAGTTTAAGCATTTCACGAGTAACCAAACGAGGGGCTTTTCTACCTGGTATCAAGACAGCACCAATAATCAAATCAGCTTCTTGAACTGCTTGTTCGATATTGTACTGATTAGACATGATTGTAGTTACGTTCTCAGCCATAACATCATCCAAATAACGCATACGAGGCAAACTTACGTCCATGATGGTTACGTCTGCACCCAAACCAGCAGCCATTTTTGCAGCTTGTGTTCCCACAATTCCACCACCCAAAACGAGTACTTTAGCAGGCTGCACACCGGGTATTCCACCCAAAAGAATACCACGTCCTTTAATTGGTTTCTCCAAATATTTAGCACCTTGCTGGACAGACATACGCCCAGCCACCTCTGACATCGGAATAAGAAGAGGCAACGAACGGTCGGCTTGCTCTACTGTTTCGTAAGCAATACAAACTGCTTTTGAATCTATCATTGCTTTTGTGAGAGGCTCAGAAGAAGCAAAGTGAAAATAAGTAAATACCACTTGATTTTCTCTGATAAGTTTGTATTCAGGTTCAATCGGTTCTTTTACTTTCATTATCATATCTGCAATCGCATATACATCTTCGATAGTGGGCAAAATTTTTGCTCCTACGCTTTCATACATTTCATCTGGAAAACCACTTCCAATACCTGCTCCTTTTTGGATATAAACAGTATGTCCGTGGTGAATAAATTCGGCTACCCCACCGACAGTAAGGGCTACACGACTCTCGTCGGTTTTGATTTCCATTGGAACGCCAATAATCATAATTTTGTGTGTTTTCATAAATGTGTTGTAATTAATATTTGAATCAGCATTTGAATAATGAATAAACAAAGGATTAAAAGTTCAAATTACTAGAATAAATTTTCAGTTTTTTCTAACCTATCACAAAGATAATTTTTTGAAGGGAAATAACAGGTATTTTTATAACTAGCTTTTCAAAAAAAGCACTAATTTTTTCACAAAAAACTACTGATTACTAATTACTGGTAACTGCACAACGTATATTCTAGTAGATTCAATTTTTGCAAGTAATACATCCTTTCCAGAATCAATAAATTCTCCATTAAGAGAACGAACTTCAAATATTTCTCCATCAAAATTTACTCTTCCATTTGGTCGTAACGAGGAGATAGTTTTTCCTTTTTGTTCTGGATAAAGAAATAATTTCCTTTCTGTTTCTTTGTCGTCATATTTGCCTTCTATCATTTGTTTTTGAGTAAATTTTTCCCAAGATTTCGAACGAACACTATATGTAATTGCGCCAATATTGAAGATAGAAGCAATAGAGAGTGTCCAAATAGAAGCATCTACTCCAAAAAAGAAGTAGGTTAATGCTGTTCCTAAAAGAGTCAGAAAAAGACTAATTACGCCAAATTTTATAGTACCTGATAAAATTTCTATGGTAAGCGTAATCATCGCAATAAAAAATAAAAATCCAATTAAAAATAGTTCCATTTAAAATTATTAAGTGTATGTGAGATTAGAATAAGACAATTTTATAAAAAAATCTTGATTTATCGTATATTTTTGAAACGTATTTGTAAGCTATTCAGTTATTCTATTTATAAACTATTTCCTATTTGTGTAAATGCATTCTATTGAAGGGTGTTTATTTTTTATTAAAAAATTTAAAATTATGAGCAAGAAAAAAGATAAGAAATTAAAAGTAAATCCAGAGTTGGAAGGCTTGGACGTTCATGTCAATGAATTTGGCGAAATTGTAACTTCATACAATGCCGAAGAAATAAATAAATTCTTAGATAAAACACTTTATGATAAGAAAATAAAGAATCAAGATGCAAAAACAGGTTCTTTGAAAGAAAAACACAAAAAACAAGACGAAGAAGAGTAATATTGAAACTTTATCGATTGTTATGATGAATGAAAATAAATACAAATTTTGAAGTGATTTTAACTCTGTCAATAGTTTAGATTACATTTTTCATAAAAAAACCTTCACTCAAAAAGTGAAGGTTTTTGCTTTTTAATTAATTCAAGAGTTAATCAATTATTCATTCAAATAGCATTCATTATTTACTCAATTATTTACTCAATAATAATTTTCTTGATTACAGTTCCTTGTTTTGTATCAATAGTAAGGGCGTACATTCCCTTTGCATACTTACTCAAATCAAGTGTTTGAAGTGTAGAAATTTCACTTGCTTTTATTACTTTGTTTTCCAAAACACGACCGATATTATCCGTAATTGTGAAAGTAACATCAGAAGTAATTGAGTTAGAAAGTTGAATTCTGAAAATACCTGTTTTACTTGGGTTTGGATAAACGATTGTTTCTACATCAATAATATCATCTTCTCCTGTAACTACTGGAACTTCAGGAATTGCATAATAAACTGTACGAGTAGAACCTTGACAACCTGTATCAAACGTAACACGAGCAGCATAATTACCTGCCACAGTTGGTGTAAAGCTCATCTGACCAGCAAGAGAAGCATTTTCTTCGCCTTCTAATAACCAAACAACATCTGTAATTGGAGTAATAGATTCAAGACTCAATACATTATTTTCTTTACGCAAATAAACGGGTTCTACACGAGTACGAGTAATCGTAATTGGTGTAGAAATTACAGTACAACTATTTTGAGAAGCCTGTACGCTATACTCTCCACCAATAGAAGTAGTATATTCAGTTCCTGTAATGTTGCGAAGAATTCTTCCATTACGTACCCACGTATAAATAACTCCATTTTGTGGACTATCTACTGTAAGTGTTACCTCTTCTTTTGGACAAAATGTAGTTTGAGAAGCTGTAAATGATACATTTGGATTAATTGTACTAATCTCAACTGTAATCTCATCTGTTGCAGAACAACCATTTTGAGTTACTGTAAGTGTATAAATTCCTGATTCTGAAACAGAAACAGAAGCAGTACTTCCAACTACTACGTTACTTCTTGTCCATTCGTAAGTAGTTGTACTGTCGTTTTGACTTGAATTTCTTGCACTAATTGTAGTAGAAGATTCACAAGAACGAATAATTGTACCTTGAGCAATTTCTGCAAATGGTGCAAAATTCAAACGAACAGGTGTTATATCAGAAGTAGTAGAACAACCATTAAGTGTAACTCGTACTTGATAGTTTCCAGAACGATTTACTTCATAAGTAGGAACGTTAGTTGTTGTGATAGAAAATCCATTTACTAACCATGTATAAGATGCTCCAGCTACTTCTTCTGCCGTGATTGTTCCAGTAGAAGCACAAGAGAAAATTCTATCTTCTAGGATATTTGCAGTAGATAACTGATTTACATTTACAGTAATTGCAGTACGTGTACTTTCCTTTTCATTACTTACTACACTTACATAGAATATGGTAGTTTGAGTAATAGCAGGACTTGTAATTGTAGCGTTATTTGTTTCAAATAATGGTGTTGTAGAAGTAGAATCTGCATAGATACGATACACAGCACCTGTAGAAGCTACTTTAATCACTCCACCACTTCCACTACAAGCATTTGTTACTGAAAGCAAAGAAGGAGCAGCAGGAAATGTTCTTGCATTTGTTTGAGCAGGGTTAGAAAGAGTATTGCCATTTCTAGCTACTAATCTATAACTATAAAATGTATCAGCATTAAGTCCTGTATCTTCAAACGAACTTACATTTCCTAAAGTAGCAACTACTGTATTTCCTCTGTACAATGTATAGCCTGTTGCACCAGTTACGGCAGTCCAAGTAAGATTGATTTGAGAAGTAGAAACAGCCGTAGCTCTAAAATTAGTTGGTGTAGTAACTGTTACTGGAGTAGTTCCACCTCCACCTGTCGTCGGTGCAGCAAGTGTAGTAGCATTAGCCAATACCCATTCAGAGAAATTTGTAGCTGATTCTTGCGCTCTTACACGGAAAAAATATTGTGTGTTTGCAGTAAGACCTGTAACTACATTCGTAACGCTATTTGCTGCAAAAGGCGAACCTGCTAGAGCAGTCCAACCAGTTGTACCATTCAAAGACATTTCTACTATATAGTTATTTTCAATGTTTGAATTGTCTGCCCAGTCTAAAGTAATTTGAGAAGCACTATTTGCAGTAGCAGCAAAGGAACAAGAAGCTAAAGGCACAATTTCTAAACGAGCCGATACAATAAAGTGGTCTGAAGTTGTACGCTCATAGTTTCCATCATAATATTCATAACCAACACTTACCGAGTTGGCGATGTATCCATTTGCAAGTTCATTTGAAACTGTCAAGTGGTCTATCATATCAGAAAAACCAACTGTACTACGGAAACCATTATCACTCAATGTTTTAGATAAAATGGTATAGTCATTCGGACGAGTAGTAAAGGCATCATACGAAGTAGTTGTTCCACCATTGATAGAAACATCCACATCATCGTTATAATCTCCACCCATAATTACTTTATCGTTTCCAAGCCAAGCCGAAATAGAGTCTTGTAATAAAGTTACATCAAAACGACGCATATCATATTTATCTTGTGCCGAACCCGAACGAGAGTGCAGACTAATAAAGTTTACCTCTTCTGTACTTCCATTTAATGTTACATTGGCACGCATCATAAATGGCAAACGTCCACTTGCCCAAAAACGATCTTTATTTGCTGGATAACCTGCAAGTGCTGGAGGATTTGCACCACCACCATAAAGAGGGTGAATACTCTCGTGCATGGCATAACTAAACTGAGGACTTATGATATTTGATTTATACAAAAATCCTACTTTTTGAGTTTGTTCTATTGGTGTAGTAGCTTGATACGAAGTTCTTTCAGAAAATAATACTGCCCATGTGTCAGGCGTTTCGGCAGTAAGCTCTGTTGCAATTTCTTGCATCAATGCAGTATTATTAACCTCTTGTAAGAAATAAATATCCGAATTTTTGTCTTTCAATATCGCTTTTACGGCAGCTTTTTGAGCAGCAGGAGAAGTATTACTAGAAGGCGTATTATTTTGAGCAAAGCCAAACCATTCGATATTATACGTAGAAACTTCTAATGTTTTTAGCAAAGCAATACAAGGGGTTACGGTAGAAGTTGTAGGCGAAACATATTCATTCGTACAAGGCAAATCAGCTTGAAAACGAGGAATAAGTTGAGAAAATCCTGTTGGATTAGTAGTACTAAAATAAGCAACAACTCCAGTTATGGTACAAGCAACATTCGGTTGAGTACGTCCTGCCAAATCTGTATCTCCATCTATACGCACAGCACCTGAATTTGCTCCATTAGTAACTGTATAATTTGAATTTCCAAATAAAAAGGCATCTGGGTTAGGAAAAACTACATCTGAAATCGTTACTAATTTACCTCTATTGGCTTCCATTTGGTCAAGTGTAATTACTTGAGGAACAACTGGCGTTCCTGTTCCCAAATCAACTAAAGCAGTTACATTAGAAAGTTGAATTTGATTATTAAAATTAGTACGTTTGGCTGTAAGTTTAAGTCTATGACCAATCGGATATGTTCCACCATGGATACCTGATGCTATATCATAAACGGCAATACCACCTGTTGCATCTTGAATAAATGCAGGACCTCCAAATTGATTAGCAACCGTCAAAACTCCTTCGATAGTAACAATCTCATTTACTGGACGAGTACGAGCAGTAGCAATATCCATCAAAGACGGAGGGACAGTTCCTGTAACGGCTACATTTTGAGTAGTTGCGCCTGTACTTGCATTTGTTATATTTCCACTATGAGAAGTACCAGCAGTAGGATTATAACGAACAAAAATTGTTACGTTTCCTGCATTTGCAGTAGCAAAAGGAACAATCACACTACTTCCGAAACCAGCTCCAGTATTTAATGAAACTTCAAAATTTGTAGGTGCAGTAACTGTAATATCAGCAGTAAGAGCAGTTCCACTTACTTGATACGACTGTTCGGCTGAAGGTGTATTAAGAGCCGTTGTTGAGAAAGCCGTAAGTGTTCCTGTTATGTTTATAATTGCTGTTGGTGCTACATAAGGCTGATTTTCTGCATTATGCGTATTAATAGCTTCGCCTACAACTGGCGTTCCTGTAAATGAACCTCCAAAGCCTTCGCCATGATAATCATTTCTCATCCAATCAGCCGTTGTATTGGTGTCTGTTCCATTTGGAATACGTGAAGCTCCTCCCACATTAAAATTAATTCCATCATAGTTTTTGTCTAATGTAACGGCTGCATAATCAGAAGTACCAGTAGCACCAGACGAAATACCAACCTCATCCAAAACAGAAGTCCAAGGCAATGTAGTATTGAAAGTTCCGTCATTGTCGGTATCCAAATCATCTCCTACTGCACCTGTAAAACCATCTACCAAAAATAAAGAAGATGCTCCATTTTGTAAAGCATTAGAAGGCAAAAAACCAGTAGTCCAATAGCCATCAGCATTTGTAGAACCTAGAGTAACAGCATAAATAATATTTCCTTTATTTGCATTGTCATCTCCCTCTACTTGAATCAGAGTAAGATTAGAATAATCAGTAGAAGTAGCTCCAAAAATCTCAATAAATTCATTTGTATCTGTTCCGATATGGTCTATTACAAATTCATTGATAACAGGAGTGGCTGGTGGTGGTGGAGTTGCAAGTGTTACAGAAACATTATCTAATGCAAATTCATCTCGGCTACCACCTCCTGAAACATCATCACTATTTAGTTGAATATAAAGAAAGCCATTTGCAGGAATAGAAAGACCTGTAATAGTAGTTGTTCTTGCCACACTTTGCCAACCTAGCGCATCAGCAGCAGCAGGAGTAGTAAAATTTAGGGCAGCTACATCTGTGTAAGTAACATCATCAGTAGAATAAGCAAAATTAAAGCTACTCACTTTATTACTACTTCCATTGTTATTATAAAAAATATCATAAGCTACTGTAACAGAAGTAAGAACAGCACCTGTATTGTTTTGAATTTTAGCAACCATTGTACCTGGTGTAAAATCACTTCCAGCTGGCTGAACACCCAAAGTAGTATTTCCACCTCCTACATCAAAAGAATAAATTCCTCCAGAACTTACTCCCCCAGCAGAAGCTCCTCTAGCAAAATCTCCACTGTCATGAGTACCTCCAAATGTACCAGTCGCATCTGATAACCCTGTAACTTTCCATACATCAGAATCTAACTGTCCAGCAGCAGGAGTGGGTGCAAAACCAGCTCCTGTAAATGTCGTAAAGTTTTCTGTAAATGGAATTTGTGCGTAGGCTTGTGTAGTTATTCCTACCAAAAGAAATAAAAAAGCCAACCTTTTCAGTAATGCTGTTCGCATAAATGTAATATGAATAAATTGTTAATAAAAAAGAGAAAATTGAGTTTTGCAGAAGGTTAAATATTAATTCACGCTATTAACTACCTAGTTGTAATAAACTTGAAATCACCTCAAATATATCTAAAAGGCGTATTGGAAAGAACATTTAATAGTCATTCTACTCAAACTTATTATTTACAAAAGTAATAGCCTTATATTACTTGATTATGAACAAATGAAGGAGATTAAGCAAAGTGTAAGGAAAAAGGCAAGTTTGTTTTTTTATCCAAAAAATAATAGCAAAAAAATCATTCTAAACCCTCTCTACTCTCAAAACTATTTTCTCATCTACAGAATTGGACGTAGTTGTAGTAAAAAATAAAAATTCATGTTGTCCTTCTGAAATAGAAAACTGTTTTCGGAGGTCTTTTACTGACATAGGAAAATTACGAGTAACAATATTGAAGTTAGTTTTACCAAATTTTCTCTTTATTTCTTTCTTAGAAAACGAAGCTACTTCTAGTATTTTGAATTTTTTACCTACAAAATTTTCTTTCAAATCTATTGAGGTATATAAGTGTGTATTTGTAGAAAGTTTATGTAATTGATACTTTTGAGCAATACTTTTAAAAGCTCCAGCCTTCAAAACAGCTACATTGGGTTCATACAAAAAACTCTGAATTTCATTTTTGAGAGAATAATCAATGAAAATTCCCTTTTCTTCACTAATTAAAAAACTGAACTGCTCTAAATTATTTTCTTTATAGTGTTTTCTATTTCTGTTTTCAGCGTGTAAGTTTATTGTATTTACAACGATATTTGTATTTTCTCGCTTTTCCTCAAAACTATCTAACTGATACAAAACCTCTTTGCATTCATTTTGAAGTGCCACGACTTCCACTTTTTCTATATCTGTGAGTCTATTCAAAACCAATTGAATATCCAATAAAGGAGCAGTTTTGAGAAGCCATTTTTTACCTCTGTTTTTAAACAAATCCCACAAATCAATCATATTTGGCTGACAATCTTCTAGCAAAAAAACTTTTTTCTGAACATTATCCCTACGAGCTGGGTCAAGATAAATCCAATCAAAAACTAAATTTTCTGTTTTGGCTTTTTCTAAAAAATCTTCTGAATTGCCACAAATTACTTCAATATTAGTAGCTCCCAGTTTTTCAAAATTATGCTTAGCAATACTTGCTAAAAGTTCATTTTGTTCTATATAAATTACCTTTTTCACTTTTTTGGAAAAATAAAAACTATCTACGCCCATTCCACCAGTCAAATCTACAAGGGTTTGATTTTCTACATTTATTTTATCATCATTATTAAAATTATTTTCTACTAAACTCGCCTTATATTCTGCCGTACTTTCAGAAGAAGCCTGTTCGATTGATAAAGAAGGAGGAAACAAAATTTTATCAGAATTATACCAAAGAGGAAGTTTTGACTTTGATTTTTGAAGTGATTTGATTTGATTACCAATTTCTATTCTTAAATTTTGATATTCTTTGGGGAGGTTCAGAAGGGTTTGCGTAATTTCTTTGTCTTTATTTTCTTCTATAAAATTCTGAATATCATCTTTTAAAAGTGCGTTGTAATTGGGGTAGTTTTCTGATAGGGATAGAATGGATAAACTGGATTTCATAAATGTAGAATGAATTTGAAAATACCGTAACTGATTGGTAAATGATTTATATGATTTTTATGATGAATGAAGATAATTACGAATAAAAAATAGTATTTCAAAAATGTGTTCTCTGTGCCTCTGCCAACTCTGTGTTTAAAAAAGTATTACATGCAAATTAACATGAGTGACATTTATAAAATCTAAAATAGTCCTTTCCTAGCAACAAAGTTGCGTAACCTTTGTAGAATGAT
>PFKD01000401.1 GCA_002784125.1 Flexibacter sp. CG_4_10_14_3_um_filter_32_15 | reverse complement strand
AATAGTATGCTAATTTAATGATTTTTTTTGTCTAAGGAAAATACCTAGTGTTAAAAAAACAATGTACACACGAAAAAGGTTCGTGTTTTTGACCTACATTAAACGTTATCACGGTTAATATAGTAGATTAAGATTTATTTTGTAATAATTTCTCACTCTAAAGAGAAGCTACATGTTTAAATCAAAAAAAATCCGTATTTTTGAAACTTATATCTAAAAAAGACTTTTTAAACTATAAAAATGTAGCTGACACTTTCCAAGTGTCAGTCTAATCAACCTTATCATTTCATTTCTGACACTTAGAAAGTGTCAGCTACATATATTTATGCAACCAATACTTAGCGAACAAGAAATTCTGCGTCGTCAGAAAAGAGAACAACTTATACAATTAGGAATAGAACCTTATCCTGCTGCACTTTATAACTTTACGCATACAGCCAAACAGATTAAAGCTCTTTTTCCAGAGGAAAAGCCAGAAGGCGAAGAAAATTTTGATGATTTTAAAGATATTTCTCTAGCAGGTCGTTTGATGAATATTCGTATTCAAGGTTCAGCAGCTTTTGCAGAAATTGAAGATTCTACTGGACGTGTGCAAGTTTATTTTCGTAGAGATGATATTTGTCCTGATGAAGATAAGACAATGTACAATACTGTTTTCAAAAAATTATTAGATATTGGAGATATTATTGGTGTACAAGGATATATTTTTCGTACAAATGTAGGCGAAATTACGCTTCGTGCTACCGAATTTACAGTTCTTACAAAATCTCTACATCCTCTACCTGTTGTAAGGCGAGTAGAAAATGAAGACGGAACAGTAAAAACGTATGATGCTTTTACAGATTCTGAACAGCGTTATCGTCAGCGTTATGTGGATATGATTGTGAATCCAGAAGTAAGAGAAGTATTCAAAAAACGCTCTCAACTTATGGGCGTAATGCGTGAATATCTGAATGCTAAAGGTTATTTAGAAGTAGAAACTCCAATTTTGCAGCCCATTTATGGAGGTGCAGCAGCTCGTCCTTTCAAAACGCATCACAATACTTTAGATATGACTCTTTATTTGCGTATTGCAAATGAATTGTATCTAAAAAGATTGATTGTTGGTGGTTATGATGGTGTTTATGAGTTTGCAAAAGACTTTAGAAATGAAGGAATGAGTCGTTTTCATAATCCAGAATTTACTCAAATCGAACTTTATGTAGCTTACAAAGACTACGAATGGATGATGAATTTGGTAGAAGAAATGGTAGAAAAAATTGCCCTTAAACTTCACAATTCAACAGAAGTACAAGTAGGCGAAAATATAATTAATTTTGCTCGTCCTTGGAAACGCTACACGATGTACGAAGCAATTGAACATTTTACAGGAGTTGATATTTCGGAAATGAATGAGGAAGAAATGCGTAAAGCTGCTCTACAATTAGGCGTTCCGATTGATGATACAATGGGAAGAGGAAAACTAATTGATGAGATTTTTGGAGAACATTGTGAACCAAAACTGATTCAACCTACATTTATTACAGATTATCCTGTTGAGATGTCGCCACTTGCCAAAAAACACAGAACAAAAGAAGGTTTGGTAGAGCGTTTTGAAGCCGTTTGTAATGGAAAAGAAATTTGTAATGCCTTTTCTGAGCTTAACGACCCAATCGACCAAAGAAAACGTTTTGAAGAACAATTAGAACTTGGAAAACGAGGTGATGATGAAGCAATGATTTTGGATGAAGATTTCTTAAATGCGCTTGAATACGGAATGCCACCGACAGCAGGTTTAGGAATCGGAATTGACCGTCTTTCTATGATTATGACAAATCAAAATTCTATTCAAGATGTTTTGTTTTTTCCTCAAATGCGTCCTAAAAAACAACCAAAATACGCAACAGAACAAGATTACACAGATTTAGGAATTCGTACAGAACTTATTCCAATTATTCAAAAATTAGGTTTCCTTACGATTGAAGATTTGAAAGAATCTATTCCTTCAAAACTTTTCAATGATATATGTGGAATGCGTAAGAAAATGAAACTCAAAGAAGTAAAAAATCCAACGAAAGAAGAAGTAGAAGGTTGGTTGAAATAAAATTGTAGCTTACGCTTTAGCGTGAGAGAGCATATCAAATAAATAAATAAAAACTCCTATCTGATTTTTTTGAATTGGATAGGAGTTTTTTATAAAAAATCATTTACTTTCCATTATACTCCTCTTCACTCAATCCAAAATCCGAATCAATAATCAAAACTTCGTTATATGTAAGCTGATAAAGTTTATAAACCAAAATATCAATTTCATTTTCTAACACACTTGTGTTTGCTTTTGAGTTTTTCTTTTTTGATTTTAGAATTTGGTTTACTAAATTTTCTAGTTGTTTTTCTTGTTTTTTAGTTGGATAAGGCAAAGGAACTTGTTCTAAAAAAGCCTTTTTATATCTAATTTTTCCAACTAATTCTCCCCCCATATAAAAAGATTTGAATAAAAATGTAACAGGTTTTGAATTTAATAAAGCAGTAAGATATTTTAGTTTTTCTCCTGAAATAAAAAAAGTCGTTGCTTCTGGATAATACCCTTTTTCATCGTAATAAAATTGAGGTTCACTTACTATTTCTGAAAAAATGATTTTTGGATCTTCAAATTTATCAAGATAGGCACAATTTCGTAAGTTTGTCCAATGTACGCCTTTATCAAATCGCTTTTTGGCTTGTTCTTCGTGTATTTTTAGATAGTCATAAATAGTTGGAAAATCCTTAACTACATCAACTCTTTCTATATTTTTATATCCATTATGAGTATTGAGTAAATACAAATCGGCATAATTACAAAAATATTTTCTTGTATCTCTTCCTCTAAGAATTGGTTTTATGATAGCTTCATTTTTAGAATCTTTGTTTATCAATTCGTCTTTTGTTTTTGAATCAATAATAAAGGCTTCATTATAACCTGTCAGAATTCCTCTAAAAAAATCAATTTCCCAATCCATTAATTTTTTTCCTGTTTTTTCGGCTTTATTTTTGAGTTGTTTTAGGTTTGGGGAAATAATATTCCAAATCGCTGAATCTATTTTTAAATTTTCAATTTTATGGACATCAACATAGCTTTTAAACTCTATATTATCATTTTTAAAAAAACCGTCAGGAATTCGTACAGCAGACAATTCATTTTGATTTTCTTGTTTTTGAGCAGTAATAATGTTTGTATGAACAATAGCACTCTCAAATAATAAATTTTGTCCAAAATCTATAAGTTCGATAGGATTAGTTTTATCTACTAAATAATTTCTAAGACTTTCGCCATAATTAGCTCGCAACCATTTATTTGAAATAATTAATGAACTAATTCCTAAAGGTTTCAAAATATTTTGTGATAATTCAATAAAAAGAGCATAAATATCTCCTGCTGAATTATAGGTTTCGTATAAATTTGATACTTTTTTCAAAATTGGAGAATTACTAATCGAAAAATAAGGAGGATTTCCAATAACAATATCAAAACCTATAAATTTTCCTTCATCGTCTAAAACTTCTGGAAAAGCAAAACGCCATTCAAAAGATTTTCGATAAATTTCCATTTTTTTATCATAGTTGGCTTCTAATTCCTTAATTTCCTTTGCCAT
>PFKD01000338.1 GCA_002784125.1 Flexibacter sp. CG_4_10_14_3_um_filter_32_15 | reverse complement strand
GCTACAGAGTAGCGTAACTTTATTATTAATTTCAAATTACAAGGTTTAGCTACTCTGTCGCTCTAATAAAGTTCATTTTTGAGGTTCTACAAAGGTTACGTTGCGCTGCAACTGAAAATCAAATACTTAAAAATGTCACTCATGTTGAATTTACAAATAATTATTTTACAAATTGAATTTGATAAATCAAATAGCTACATTTAGAAGCCAAAGCATTTTTCTATACAAATACTATTACATTTTGATAATGAAACAAAATTATTTTTCTGCTTATTTTCTGTCTAAATTTTCAATTTTTCTATTGTTTTTTGTCTTGCTTTTTTCTTGTAAGACAAATCAAAATTTAGATACAACAGAATTACGTCCGTCTTTAAAATCCGTTTATCCATTCGTACAAACAGAACAAAAAGGAATTTTGGGTAAAAATGGAATGGTCGTAACGGCACACCCTTTGGCTTCAAAAATTGGTTTAGAAATTCTGCAAAAAGGAGGAAATGCCTTTGATGCTGCCATTGCTGTCAAGTTTGCTTTAGCTGTTGCTTATCCTCATGCTGGAAATATTGGAGGGGGAGGTTTTGCTATTTTGAGATTGAAAAATGGAGAATCTACAGCTTTAGATTTTAGAGAAACTGCGCCACTATCTGCTACTACAAATATGTATTTGGATAAAGATACAATTCCTATTCCCAATCTTAGTCAAGAAGGGCATTTGTCGGTTGGAGTTCCTGCGAGTGTGGCTGGAATGGTAGAATTATTTGAGAAATATGGCTCTAAAAATTTGAGTTGGGAAGAGTTGATAGAACCTTCAATACAACTGGCTCAAAATGGAATTTTATTGACTGAAAATGAAGCAAACAAATTAAATGACTATCAAGAAGAATTTGAGAAATGGAATACAAAAGAAAATTGTGTTTTTATTTATGAAGAAAAAAACCTTTCAAAGTGGGAAAAAGGCGATACAATTATTCAAAAACAACTGGCTCAAACACTTACAAGAATCAAAAATGAAAAACGAGATGGATTTTATAAAGGAAAAACGGCTGAATTACTTTTGAAAGAAATCAATACAGGAAAAGGAATTATTACTCAAAAAGACTTAGATAATTACCAACCTGTTTGGAGAAAACCAATTTCTCAGACCATTTATTTGCTGGATTCGGATGCAGAAAAAAATAATTCGGATACAAAAACGGCTTATACAATTTTGTCGATGCCTCCTCCTTCAAGTGGTGGAATTGCACTTGCACAGCTTATGCAAGGAGCAACAAATTATATCAATCAAAATCGTTCTACATCAAATTTATTACAATCTCAACATAATTCTGTAACGACTTTACATATTTTGACAGAATTGGCAAGGCGAGTTTATGCAGACCGAGCGAGTTATTTGGGCGACCCAGACTTTTATGATGTTCCTCAAAAAATGCTTTTAGATTCTTCTTATAATGCAGAGCGAAATTCTACGATTTCACTTTTCAAAAAAACGCCTTCTGATAGTATAAAAGAGGGGAAAGTAAATGTTATTGAAAGTATGGAAACTACTCATTTTTCGATTACAGATAAAGATGGAAATGCCATTTCACTCACAACTACTCTGAATGGAAATTATGGCTCAAAGGTAATGGTTTCAGAAGCTGGTTTTTTCTTGAATAACGAAATGGATGATTTTAGTATAAAAGCAGGTTTTCCAAATCAGTTTGGATTGGTGGGTGCAGAAGCCAACAAAATTGAAGCTCAAAAAAGAATGCTTTCCTCCATGACACCAACAATAGTAGAAAAACAAAACCCAAAAACAGGAAAAAATGAACTCTTTATGGTTGTCGGAACGCCGGGGGTTCGACTATTATTACGACTGTTTTTCAAGTTGTTTTGAATACAACTGTTTTTGAAATGGATATTCAAGATGCCGTAAATGCAAAGCGTGTGCATCATCAATGGTTGCCCGATGAGGTGTATTATGAGAATTTGTCCGATTCTGTGATTGCAAAATTGGAAACTTTAGGACACAAACTCAAAAAAGTAAACCAACTTGGAAAAGTAGAAGCTATTTTGGTTTTGCCAAACGGAAGTTATGTCGGTGCTGCTGATTATTTGCGTGGCGATGATACAGCTTTTGGATATTGATTGGATTATTGCATTTAATGATAACGGCAAAATAGAATTTAATTAGTCATTTATTCAGAAAGTTAGAAAAGCAATTTCAAGTGAAGTTGCTTTTTTTGTGAAAAAGGCGAAATTTATTTTTATTTTTTCTTTTAATTATTTTTAATAGATGTAAAATTAACGAATTATTAAGTCTAAAAAATAAATCTTATTCAGAATAATATTTTGTTTAAATTGATTTTTTAAAATTATATTCGTTGCTCAATAGGGGGTTGCATATTATTTTCTCTGTTATAATTTATTATGATTTGATTTTGAGGTGTATTTTGAATTTAACATAAAATAGTGTGATTAAAGAATTTAATTGATTTAGAATTGAATTATTCAGAATTTAATTTTGTGATTGGTTAAAAATAATATTTTAAATTTTGGGTTGCACGTTTTTTAGTTAAACTCGTTGTTCACAAAAACGTATTTTCGAATTGAAACCTGTGTCAAAATAAGCCGTTAGTTTTGTAGAACAGAACGAGAAAAACAGATGGAACAAACCAACTACCTCTCGCCAACTAACAAATATATAATACCAATTTAAAAGTATTATTTTTTCATACTTTTCTATTTATCTCTTAAATACAACCAACTATGAACTCATTTAATTTAATCAGCAAATCAATTTTCGCTATCGTTTTCGCTATTACGCTTTCTTTTACATCATTTACTTCTGCTTTTGCCGATGAAGATAATATGATTGCAACTGTGGAGGCACTACCAAATAGCACCAAATTTGTTCTAACATTTGACAATGAGAAACAAGAAAAACTTAAAGTCAAGATTTATGACGCAGATTTCAAACTTGTTTTTTCAGAAGCTCTTGGTAAAAATGCCCAAATTCAGCGCATTTATGATATGACTGCTATCGGTGAAGGAACTTATACAGTACTTATAAAAGGCGAAACCTACAATGAAAAAAGAACGGTTACTGTAAAAGGCGCATTAAAAAATAATTTTATCGCTACTTTTTCTCCAGAAGCAACCAACAAGAAAGTTTTTGCATCTGTAGAGAATAACAAAGGAACTGTAAAACTAACGCTTACAGACCTAGAAGGTAATATCTTGTACGAAGAAACTATCAGCGAGGAAAATCAAGAGCGTACTCTTAATCTTGAAAAATTAGAAAAAGGAACTTATTTTCTACAAATCATTGGACAAGATAAATCAAGCTACGAAACGTATTATATTGACTAATTCAATCAGATAAAATAAAAGGCTCTTAATAGATTTTGTATTGATAGTAATAAAAACTTGATTAACTCATTTATTAGCAAAATATTAGTTCGTTTTTTCCATAGCGCAGGGTTTGCAAACCCTGCGCTATGGAAAAAAATAATACTTTTACAGAATAAAATTTGGTAATCACAAAACTTGTTTATTATCAGTCCAATATCAGATAAGAGCCTTTATTTTTTAATCTCAACGACGGTGAAACCTCGTTGACGGTTGAAAAATAAAGCAAAACCAAC
>PFKD01000282.1 GCA_002784125.1 Flexibacter sp. CG_4_10_14_3_um_filter_32_15 | reverse complement strand
ATTGTAATTTTATTTATCTTGTGTTTTATCTTAAAAATCACTCGCTAATCAGTTATATGTATTATTAATTTTGTACGACTACTTATAAGGCACAAAAAAAGCCTTAAAAAAGGCTTTCAAGTGTGTTTATCTATTTTTGTTAATTGGTCTTTTTGTGGTCTTACTTTCCTATACAAAACTTTCCAAATATATTCCCCAAAATCTCATCATTCGAAACCTCACCAGTAATCGAACCCAAATGTTCTAAAGCTGTACGCAAATCTAAAGAAAGTAAATCGCCTGTAAAACCCATTTCTAAAGCATTCAAAACATCGTCTAAAGCCAAATTTGCATTTCTTAAACTTTCATAATGACGTGTATTGGTAACGAGCGTATCGCCTGCATGAAAACTATCAGCTTGAATAACTTCTAAAATTTTTGTTTTTAGTTTTTCGATGTCTTCTCTGTCGGTGGTGTTATTGGCTTGTGTAAAAATGGTATTTGATTCTTTTGCCCACGTTTTGAGCCAGTCAAATTCTTTTTCATTTTCTATCTCATTTTCTATATGGCTTTCTATTCTCGCCCAAACATCAGCTTTATTCAACACAAAAAGCGTATTAATATTCAATTCTTCAACTTCTTTTATTTCTTCAAAAAACTCTTCTTTCGTAATATTTTTATTAAATAATTCTGCTAAATCAATTACATATAAAATCAGCGAAGCCTCCGTCATTTTTTTTCTTGCTCGTTCTACTCCAATTGATTCTACTTTGTCTTCTGTGTAGCGCAATCCTGCCGTATCTATAAAACGAAAAGCAATTCCTTCAATACTTATTTCATCTTCTATAAAATCTCGTGTCGTTCCTGCAATTTCTGAAACGATCGCTTTTTCTTCATTCAAAAGGGCATTCAAAAGTGTAGATTTTCCTGCATTTGGTTTTCCTGCAATGACTGTCGGAACTCCATTTTTGATAGCATTTCCAAGTTCAAACGAACTCAAAAGCTGTTCGATAACCGTTTGAATTGTCTTTACTAAAGTAGTAAGTTTCGAACGCTCGGCAAATTCTACATCTTCTTCTCCAAAATCTAATTCTAATTCTATCAAAGAAACAAAATCAAGCAGTTGCTGGCGAAGTTCTTTTATTTGAGAAGAAAAACCACCACGAAGTTGAGAAATAGCCACTTTATGCGACGCTGCCGAATCTGCGGCAATCAAATCAGCGACAGCTTCTGCTTGCGCCAAATCAAAACGACCATTTAAAAAAGCTCTTTGTGTAAACTCCCCAGCCTTTGCATAACGAACAGGCGAATTATCCAAAAAATTCTGAATAATTCGTTTAACAATAAAAGGAGAACCATGACACGAAATTTCAACTACATTTTCCTTTGTAAATGAATTTGGTGTTTTGAAAATTGTAACGACTACCTCATCCAAAATTTCATTTTCAGGATTTCTAATTGTTCCAAAATGAACGGTATGCGTTTTTTGTTCCAATAGATTCTTTCCCTTAAAAAAAGTCTGTGTATGCAAAATGGCATCTTTTCCAGAAAGACGAACAAGCGCAATCGCACCACGACCAGCAGGCGTAGAAAGAGCAACAATAGTATCTGAAAAGTCGGTAAATTTCATAAAAATAAATTTAGATTTTAGAAGTTAGAGGGTGCATAACAAATTAGCTACGCTGCTCTTCGGGTGTCGCTTAGTCAATTTGTATTACGTAGGGAAATGGCTTGCCTTTTCCCTACAAAAAACGACAATTTGTTATATACCCAAGTTAGATTTTAGAAGTTAGATTTTAGAAAAGCAAATCAGAATTCAGAATTGTTATTAGTTCTAACTTCTGAAATCTAACTTCTAACTTAGTTTGCAGCAGCTTGAATAATATCTATTACGATTGGTTTTAGTCCACTTCTAAGGAATTCGACGGCTACTACCATTACGATAAGTCCCATTAGTCGCATCAAAATTTTGTTTCCTGTTTCGCCAAGTATTTTTGAAATTTTTGAAGAAGCCCAAAGCGTAAAAAAGGTAATCAAACAAATAAAAAGCATCACTCCTATCAAAACGGCTTTTTTATCAAATGTTTCGGCATCTTGCATCATTACGATAGAGTTTGTGATTGCACCTGGTCCACAAATCATTGGAATAGCTAGTGGCGTAATAGAAATATCTGTTACATAACTTTTAACAGACTCTTCTGCTATTTTGGTACGAATAAGACGTGCTTGAAGCATATCATATCCCATCATAAAAAATATAATTCCTCCCACTACACGAAAAGCATCAGCCGAAATACCAAAAAACTCAAAAAGTAATTGCCCTGAAAAAGCAAATGCAAGCATCGTAAAAAAGGCTGTAATAAGTGCTTTTCGTGCTGTTGCTGTACGGTCTGCCTCACTAAGATCTGCCGTCATGGTCATAAAGACAGGCATTACTCCCAAAGGATTAATGATTGTAAAGTAAGTCGTAAAACAAAGCAATCCAAACTTGATTAATTCGTCCATTTCTAATTGTATTTTTCCGTTTTTCGTTTGAGTAAAAATAGTGTTTTTTTCGTTTGTGTCTTTTTGAAGGACGCAAAAGTACGAATAACAAACGAGAATGCGAACCTTTGAATAAAAACTTATCTTTAAATAAAAATTCAATACTCATTTTTTCTTAGCTCTATTGATTTTTTTAAGAAAAATGAGAAAGAGTATTTGTTTTTTGAGTTATATATATTAAATTGTGCATAGCTTATTAAAATTCAAGTTTGGTCAGATATACTACTAACTATTTCTACATAAAAAAATATTTTTAATTTTATATGATAATTATACAAATAAAAATGTGTATTTATTAAAAAGTAAAAAATAAAAATAAACAAAGCGAATACTCTTTTTATTCGTTGAAACTATTATTTAATTAATTCTCCTATATTTCGGCAGAATATGCACGACGATTTTCAGATTACTAAATATTACAACGAATTTAATAAAAATGGTATTACTGCTATTTTTCAAGGTGCTTTGTCGCAATCTGTTTTATCAGAAATAGCAGAAAACTTGAAAGAAAAAATTACAGACCGAGAAACTATAAAAAGTAAAATATTTGCTATTTTTATAGAACTTGCTCAAAATATTTACCATCATTCAGCTGAAAAAAGACATTTTCACACTTCTGATTCTCATATTGGAGTGGGAATAGTATCCATTCGAGATATGGATGATTATTATTCTTTGAGTGCTGGCAATATGGTCGAACAACGGCAAAGAGAAGCATTAGAGGAACGTTGTGATTATATCAATGGACTAGACAAGGGGCATCTAACAGAATATTATAGACAAGAACGAAAAAATGCAAAAGGAAAAACCAGTACAGGTGCACACGTTGGGCTTATAGATATGGTAAGGCGTTCTGGAAACCCTCTGAAAATACATTTTGATACTATCTCAGAACATCTTAGTTTTTTCTCTATTACTGTAACTGTAAATAAAGACTGGCAACCTGTACACGCAAAAGAGAAAAAAAAATACTAAATTATAAAAT
>PFKD01000209.1 GCA_002784125.1 Flexibacter sp. CG_4_10_14_3_um_filter_32_15 | reverse complement strand
AAAAAACAACAAGATAGTCAGATTTATAAATTAATCTAGTAAATTATTTTTTTAGAAAGCATAACCCACATTGACTCCAATACGTGGAAAAAGCCCAGCAATAGGTATAGGTATTTTCTGCTGTACGACATCTTCATTTTGATAATTGATAGTAATTTCATTGACATTATACCAAAAACCACCTAAGCCACCAAAGACATCTATCGAAAAATGGTCTTTTATCAAAAAATTATAACCTGTCATGATTCCTAAACCATAATTATTAAAATTCACATTTGCTTCTCCTGTTGTGCTTGGTGAACCTCCATTAATGAAAATATCAGCATTCATACGAGCATAATTAGCATATACTCCCACAAAAAAGCCATTCAAGGCTTGCTGGCTCAAGTAATATCTATATTCGGGCATAAAAGCCCAATTAGTTAAATGAATTGCACCTTCTATTTTTTCATTATTTTTGTTTTTAAAGTCTTCTTCCAAATTTGCGTTGAGCCTACTTACAAACAAACTCAAAGAAGAATGTTCAGTAATGGCAATCTCTGCACCTATTGTGTAACGTGTAAATATTGGGGTAAGTGGATTCAAAGGATTTACTTTAATAATTCCTTGTTGTGCAAAAGCCATTTCAAAAAATGAAATAGAGAAAAAAAACAGGCTGACAAAAAATAGTTTTTTCATTGTTTTTGATAGTAGTGTTTTTTGGATTGGAATAAACAGTTTATCCAAGTACAATATTTGTCTTGATAAGTTTTATCGAAATAGCAAGAAGAATGATGCCAAAAACTTTACGTAAAACAGCTTTTCCTGTCCCTCCTAATTTTTTATCAATCCATTTAGAAGCACGCAAAACAGCATAAATAACAATCAAGTTAATAAAAATACTAATCAAAATGCTTGCCTGTGAATATTCTGCACGAAGTGAAATTAATGTTGTCATTGTTCCTGCACCTGCAATAAGTGGAAAAGCCAAAGGAACAACCGTAGAATGCCCAACTTCTGGGTCAGACCTAAAAAAATCTACTCCCAAAACCATTTCTAAGCCAAGCAAAAACATAATCAAACCTCCTGCAATGGCAAAAGAAGCTACATCAAGACCAAAAAGCTGCAAAATTTCTTGTCCGACAAACAAAAAAGCAACCATCAAAATACCTGAAACAACGGTTGCTTGTAAGGCTTTAAGTTCTCCGTCATTTTTTTTACGTAAATCAATAATAATAGGAATTGAACCTAAAATATCAATGACAGAAAATAAAATAAGTGATACAGATGCGATTTCTTTAAAATTGAATTCCATGTTTTTTTAGGGAAATAGGAAATGGAAAATGGAAAATGGAAAATGGAAAATTTTATTTATTCTAAAACCTAACTTCTGACTTTATAATAGATTTTCTCCAAATTCTTTATCTTTATTTTCAGTAACTAAAAGCTCTGAAACACCACCTGAAGCAATAAACTTCATAAGGTCAGCCGAATTATCATAGTCAATCGGTGTAATGTTTTTGGCTGCCACTAAGTATAAATTACCTGAAATATTATAAGAATGAGGAAAATAAACACCAACCAAATTATTAATTTTTAGGAGTGATAAATCTTCTGCTGTAATAAAACCAAGTCTATAAATTTCATTTTCAGCATTGAGTTTTACCAAAACGGATTTGCTAAATTTCTTTTCTTCCCCTACAAAAGCAGCCATCAAATCTTTGATAGAAGTATAAATAAGCCCAACCATAGGAAGGCGCAAAAGCAATCTTTCAAACCACTCAAAAAGCGAACGAGCTATAAAAAGAGAAGTCAAGTAGCCAATAAAAGTAAGAGAAACTAAAATAACTATAATTCCGACTCCCAAAGTACGAAAAGGAAGCAGTGAATCCATCCATTCTAAAAAAGAAATCACTACATATATTGTCCCTGCTAACGGAACAGTAATCAGTAAACCACGAAAAAAATAAGTGGCAATAGTAGCAAAGGTAACCTTCATAATTTTTGTTCTTATTTAAAATCTTAAAACGACTACAAAGGTCTATATTTTCTATCATAAAAAACAATTCTTAACCAATTTAGAAGCGAGAAATTAGATTTTAGAATTAAAAACGAAATCAAGCGTAAGTTTAGAGTTTAGAAGTTTTATATTTGTAGTAAATAAATTTAGAAGTTAGACCTTTTGAAGCAGTAAAGCTAATCTAGGTTTCAGAATTAACTATGCTTATTTTCAGATTTAGCTTCTAAATTAGTATCAAGAAATTTTGCATTTGTATTATTTCTGAATTCTAAATTCTAAACTCTAAATTGGTTCATGCTTACAGCCATTTCTCCTATTGACGGACGTTATCAACGTCATACAAAGCCATTACAAAATTACTTTTCAGAATATGCGCTCATTCAAGCTCGTGTACGAGTAGAAATTGAGTATTTTATTGCGCTCTGTAAAGTTCCTAAAACTGAACTTTCTCAACTTCTAGAACTTTCAGAAAATCAAATTTCTTATTTAAGAAAGATTTATACTGAATTTTCTTTGGAGGATGCTCAAAAAATAAAAGACACTGAAAAAATCACTAATCACGATGTAAAAGCTGTTGAGTATTTTGTAAAGGAAAAACTAGAACATTTGGATTTGGGAGTTTATACTGAATTTGTTCATTTTGGTCTAACTTCTCAAGATATAAACAATACAGCAAATCCAATTTTATTAAAAGAAGCAGAAGAGAATGTTCTTTTTGATGAAATAGACAGCATTATAAAAATCCTTAATTCTATTGCAGAAGACTGGAAATCAATTCCTTTGTTGGCACACACACACGGACAGCCTGCATCGCCTACGCATTTGGGTAAGGAAATAAAAGTTTTTGCCTATCGCTTAGAAAAACAATTCGAAAATCTCAAAACACTTCCTCACACAGGGAAATTTGGAGGTGCAACAGGAAATTTTAATGCACATAAAGTAGCCTATCCGAAAACAGATTGGAGAACTTTTGGAAAGAATTTTTTACAAAATCATTTGGGTTTGGAACGCCAAGAATGGACAACACAAATTGATAATTATGATTTTTTGGCTGCAAAATTAGATGCTTACAAGCGAATTAATACGATTTTGATAGATTTTAGTAGAGATATTTGGGCGTATGTTTCGATGAGATATTTCAAACAAAAAATAAATCCGAATGAAGTAGGTTCTTCTGCCATGCCTCACAAAGTAAATCCAATAGACTTTGAAAATGCAGAAGGAAACTTAGGAATTTCGACGGCTCTTTTCGAACATTTATCAACAAAACTTCCTATTTCTAGGCTACAACGTGATTTGACCGACTCAACTGTTTTGAGAAATTTGGGGGTTCCGTTTGGTCATTTTTTGATTGCTCTTAAATCTCTTCAAAAAGGAATTTCGAAACTAGAAATAAATGAATCCAAAATAAAAACAGATTTAGAAAATAACTGGGCAGTAGTTGCAGAAGCAATTCAAACTGTTTTGAGAAGAGAAAATTATCCAAAACCGTATGAAGCCTTAAAAGCACTCACTCGTACAGGAAAGAAAATGAATGAAGAAACAATTCATGAATTTATAAAAGAATTGAATGTTTCGGATGATATAAAAAATGAACTTTTAGAAATTACGCCTTTTAATTTTACAGGGTATAATTAGGTCATGCTATTTTTATTTTTTAACCTCAACGACGGTGAAACCTCGTTCGTATA
>PFKD01000248.1 GCA_002784125.1 Flexibacter sp. CG_4_10_14_3_um_filter_32_15 | reverse complement strand
AGCTACGCAGCTAAAATACAATTTATTATCAATTAAATGATAATTTATTTAAACATGGCTTTTTTTTAATTTAGGGTGGGGAATGACAAGTCTAAAATCTATTAAGAGCCTTTTTTTATAGTTGTAGGGAAATGGCTTGCCTTTTCCTAAAAACGACATTTTGAGATGCGCCCATATGATTTTAGTTGCAAATGATAACTTTGTATTTTATTCAAGTCTGTACCAACGGTCTGACTTGTATAAAATAAGCCTTTTGAAAAGATATATATATTTTTGATAGCTCAGACTTACAGTACAGACCTATCAAAAATGCAAATTGCAACCGAATTCATAAAGAGCCAAAAACTAAAAGCAAATTTTACTTTGCAAATCAAATTATTTCAAATAATTTAGCAATTTGTTATAAATCAAAACCTCCCTTCTTCTCTAAAGAAAAAGGGAGGTTTTTATGTTTGTTCGCAAACTAAAGTTTACGATACGTATTTCTCACGCTGAAGCATAAGCTACTATTCTTCAATCACAAACTTACGGAAAGCAAGTCCATCTTTGGTTTGGATTTGTAGATAGTACATTCCTCCTGTCAAATTCGTTGTATTGACTTTATAACGAGTAGAAGAAATACGCTCTGTTTTGAGATTAATTTTTCTACCGATTGCATCAATCAAAATAAAACTAGGTTCTCCATTTGGTGTGGTTGTTCCAAAATCTACAAAGAAATTACCGTTATTCGGATTAGGGAAAATGGCTAAGTTTCTAAACTCTTTTGGTTCTTTTATTCCTGTAACTTCATCTTGAGTAAAGATAATCGTTTCAGAAACCGAACTACAACCCGATTCTGTCAAGACAAGTAAGCTATATTCGCCTGTTTGAGTTGGTGTATAAGTCCTTTCAAAAGCACCTTCAATAGCTACTCCATCTTTTAACCATTGATACGTTACAGATTCTTGGCTATTTAGTGTGCTTTCAAAAACTTCCTCATTTACTAAAGAAATAGTTACTTCGGGTTGAGGAAGAACAGTAATTTCTACTGGATTAGAAAGTGCTGTACAACCATTAGTTGTCAAAATTTCAGCAGTATAAACACCTGCCCCTGTAACAGTATAGGTTCTTTCATTTGCAAAAGCCAAAACAACACCATCTTTTTTCCAACGAATTTGTTGAGTATCAATCAGCTGGTCATTGATTTCTAATCTCAAACCAAAAGGTTGTCCTTCACAAAATACGTTTTGAGTGGGTTGCTGGATTTCAAAATTTTGTCCCTCTTGACATTCCACATTCAAACGAATAGAACGACGTTGTAAAGTCAAATCTGGCAAACTTGGATTTGTAATTTGAGCTGTATAAAGACCTGCATCGTTATTATTTACTCTGTTGATA
Source organism: Flexibacter sp. CG_4_10_14_3_um_filter_32_15 (assembly GCA_002784125.1). Classification (GTDB taxonomy): domain Bacteria; phylum Bacteroidota; class Bacteroidia; order Cytophagales; family Bernardetiaceae; genus Bernardetia. Next base: position 2,396 of record PFKD01000248.1, on the reverse strand, counting down.
GTCAGCGTTTGAGTGGTAGCAATAGAAGTTCCATTTCTAAACCATTGGTAATTATTTCCATTTCCTTGTGTTTGGACTGTAAATGAAATAGAGGAATTTAGAATAGCCAAAATATCTTCTTCTTCATTGATAGGAGCTTGTGGAGCATAATCAAATACAGAATAAGTTTGGTTAGAATAAGGTAATAAATCATCAAATTCTAATTCATTTTCAGATACTCTAAACCTTGACAAACTACTAAGTTGTAAAAATTCATTTGGTAGAGCAGTTAGATTATTCGTATTAATCTCAAAGACAGTCAAAGCAACTAAATTCTGAATATTCGGTGGAAGAGCCGATATATAGTTTCGATTGGCATAAAACTGAACTAATTTTCTAAGATTTGTAATTGAATTTGGTAATCCTAACAGTTCATTATCACTTACATTCAAGACTAAAAGTTCACTCAAATTTCCGATTGTTTCGGGCAAAGAAGTAAATTTATTATCATTGAGGTAAAGTGTTCTTAGACCTACCATATTTCCAATTTCATTTGGTAAACTGGTTAAATTATTTCTTGACAACCAAAGCGATTGAAGATTGATAAGCTCTCCAAACGAAGCAGGAACACTACCTTCAAACTGATTTTTATCTAAATCTAAATAAGTAAGAGTCGTAATCGCTCCAATAGAAACAGGAATTTGTCCCTCCAAATTATTATCAAAGAAACTCAAATAACGAAGTTCTGAGAAGAAATCATCATCAAAAACATTAGGTAAAACGCCTCTCATATTACGAGAAGACAAATCTAATTCTCTTACTTTATCGCCAACAATAGTAACTCCTTCCCACGTAGCAATAGGGTCAGTCAAAATCCAAGGGCGTATCCAAGTAGTTGGGCCTCCTGTTTCTTCAAAAATGGTTACTAAGGCTAGTGAGTCTGTTGGGTTTACGAATCCTGCTACCTCCAAAGTAATTGGATTTCTTTCTATGGTAAGTCTATTAGCTACTGTATTGGTTACTTGACAAACATAAATACCAGCATCCGAAGGAACTGCGCTTGTAATGGTATAATTCCAATTGGTAGCTCCAGCAATAGGAGTTTGGTCTTTATACCATTGATAATTATTAAAATTACCTTCGGTTTGAGAATTAAAAGTGATAGACTCAGTTTGTCGTACTCTTTCAGAACGAGAAGCATAAATATTAGCTTGTGGAGAATACGTAAAATTCGGAACAAGACCTACAAAATCTTCTGCCGATTCAAAGCTCAATCTATTACCTCCAATATGCAATGAAAAATCAGATTCTGTTCTTCTTGCTAGATTAAGAACTGAAGTAGGAAGAACTCCTGTTAGATTATTGTTTGATAAATTAATAGAAGCAACATTTCCACAACGAACACCTATACCTGACCAAGTAGAAACAGGTGTATTCAAATCCCAACTACGATTCCAAGAAGCTCCACCCATTTCGTTATACATCTGAACCAAAATAAGCGAATCGCTAGGAGCAACAAAAAACTGTTCTTCAATAGTAACAATCTGCTCATCTGTAGCTCTATTTCCTGCTGAATCTACGGCTGTCCACGTAACAATAGTTTCCCCAATAGGAAACTCTGCTGGAGCGTCATTGAAAACTCTAAACAAACAATTATCCGTAACTGTCGGAGTTCCTATGTTCAAACTATCTCTTGTAGAAGTACAACCGTATAAATTAGTTGTTCTTGTAATAGCTTGAGGAGCTTCAATAACAGGATTTTGAGTATCTGTAACAGTTACCATAAACTGACTTGGTGCAGAAGTATTTCCATTTCTGTCTGTTGCTGTCCAACTTACATTTGTAACTCCTTTATTAAAACGAATACTTTCTAAAGAAGAAACATCTCCCAAAGTTGCCCCACTCAACAAATAACGATATGAAGCTACACCACAGTTATCAGTTGCCGTTCCATTCGGAATGCGTGTAGAAGTAGTGGTCGTTCTGTTGGTGTAATAACAATTTGTAGGGTCTGTATTTCTTGTTACATTTTGTAATGGAGTCAAAATAGGTGGTTGATTGCTATCAACCACTGTTACTGTAAAGCTACTTACAATTGATTCGTTTCCACTTGCATCTATTGCCTTCCAAGTTACAGTTGTTTCTCCTTCATTAAATACTTGATATTCTAAAGTAGAAACTATTCCTATTGTTGCATCTGTTAATACATATTCATAAGTAACTGTTCCACAATTATCTGTTGCTGTTCCATCGGCAATGTAAGAAGGGTTCTGAATATTTGTATTATAAAAAGCACACCCTTGATTTGGAGATACGGTTGCATTTGCTAAAGTTGGAATAACTGGATTTGTCGTGTCATCAATAATTACATTTTGATTTGCTGTAACAGAATTTCCTGCTGCATCTGTAAAAGTCCA
>PFKD01000336.1 GCA_002784125.1 Flexibacter sp. CG_4_10_14_3_um_filter_32_15 | reverse complement strand
ACCTATAAAAAAGAAAAATCAGACAGTTTAGAAACCGTCTGATTCATATAAAATTTATCTAAAAACCTGTAACGCTATTTCAGGACAAGACATAATGCACCTACACACAAACACTTTTATTCTTACAATAAAATAAAATCTATACACAAAATTTATAAACAAAAAAGAAATGGAAGTCAATGTAAATAGCGAAACAGGAAAGTTAAATAGTGTGTTGCTTGGAATAGCTTCAGACAGAGGAAAAGATTATTTGAATAACCCCAAACACGCTGAAATTGCAGCAAAAGGGGAAGCTCCAACAGAAGAGCAACTAATAAAAGAAGTTGAAGAATTTAACCGAATTTTGGTTGAAAATGGCGTGCAGGTAGTCAGACCAAGAAATATTTCTGAGCAGGGACAAATTTTTTGCAGAGATATTGGGTTTAGTATTGGAAATGATTTCTTTGTTTGCAAGATGAAGAAAGACAACCGACAAGCTGAAATTAGTGCCATTGATGGTTTAATCAATAGTTTTAAAACGGTACACTACCCACCAAAAGATGCTTTTATTGAAGGTGGAGATATAATAGTTTGGAAAAATCATGTATTTGTAGGAATTGGAGACAGAACTAATGAAGTAGGGGTTAATTTTTTGAAAAGTATAATTGGAGATAAAAAAGAGGTTATTGCTTTTCCATTGCGTGTTACCAATGAAGGGAAATCTAATATTCTTCATTTAGATTGTGCCTTTCAACCTGTGGGAGCAAAATTTGGAATTATATACAAAGAAGGTTTTAAAAATGTACCCGAACCCATTTATGATATTTTTGGAGAAAAAAATCTAATTGAAGTTTCTCAACAAGAAATGTATGATATGTTTCCCAATATTTTTTCAATCAATCCCGAAAAAGTTGTTATCGAAAAATCATTTGAAAGATTAAAAAAAGAATTAATCAAAAGAAATATAGAAACGATTGAAATTAATTATGGTCAAGTTTCTAAGTTAGGAGGATTATTAAGATGTTCTACTTGCCCAATAAATAGAGATGATTTGTAAAAAATAAAAAGCCTTAAATCTAAAAAGCCTATTCTTAAAACAACAACCCTGTTTATCTAAAAAAGGTTTTGTGTCATTTTTTTGATGCAAAGCCTTTTTTGTATCTTTACGCAAACAGAAAAACCAAATTAAGTAATCGTACAAAATTAATGTATCTTATCTTTTAATGTAATAGCTTGATAATCAATGTTTTATGTAATTATCAATTATCCATTTTAAATTAGCTTCGCTGCTTTGGCAGGTGTCCATTTACTTAAATGTCCCTAAATAATAATACTCCTACAAGGAAAACCAATAATTTACCGACCAAAGAAGAATTAATCGAAAGAATAAATGCTATCGATAATCCTTCTGAACTACTGCGTCTGCATGTTTTTTTCGATAATGAAGTTATCAATGAAGAAGAAATCCAAGAAGGAGTAGATGAATATAGCAAGATGATTGATGAGGTTTTGGCAATTTATAAACAGAAAGATGAACCTCTTTTGGTAAGTCAAGAACTGCCAACTATTAGCAAATTACAAGCCTTCGAAAATCGTTTTGCACCTCTGATGTTTTGGTTTAGTATTGTCATGTTGATGCTGATGGGCTTTATTATTATGTTTAGTTTTTCTAGTGAAGCTAGGCTACTTGTTACGCCTTTGGTATTGTGGCAAATGACAATTTTGTATGGTATTTTGATGGTTGTTCCTTTAGCTGAATTAGTGTATATTTTTTATCTAAAAAGTAAAGAAGGGCTGAAAGTTTCTACCAATCAACTTATTTTTCGAGTTGTTGCTATTCCTCTTATGCCTTTACGTATGGGGGCGAGGCGTTTGTCGGATAATGATTGGCTTTGGATTCCGTTTTGGAGATGGAGTAAGTGTAATGATGTGCTTTTGGAAGAACTCAAACGAAAGTTTAGTATGCCCATGATTGGGATTGCTCTATTGATTATTCCTATTTTATTTATTGATTTGAATAAAACAGTGGGCGAACAAGTGGCTGCTCGTGTTCCTGATATTCGTCTTTATTTGGAAGGTGCACAGGCTTTTATTTGGGTCGCTTTTACTTTTGAGTTTATCTTGATGTTTTCTGTTACTAGAGATAAATTAGATTATTGTAAGGCAAATTGGATTGATTTATTTATTATTTTATTGCCTCTAGTTTCATTTTTACGAACTTTTAGAGCTATTCAAGGACTGGCTAGAGTAAATCAACTGGCTAGAGCCTATCGTTTTAGAGGTGTAATTACCAAAGTAAGAGAAGCATTGGTTTTGGCTGATTTGGTGCAGCGAATTATGTATCCAAACCCTGAAACACAACTCAAAGCATTACAAAAAAAGATTCAAAAGAATAGAAGAGAAAAAATTCACTTAGAAAAGCAAGTAGAAATGTCAGTCAGAAGAATCAAAAAACACAGAGAAAAACGAGAAGTCAAAAAAGAAAGGAAAGAACAAAAGAAAATGAAGAAATAATAATCTTTATTTTCTTAAAATAAACAAAAGTCTTAATTTTAAAATTAAGACTTTTGTTTTATGTATTTCTTTTATATTTTTTGTCGTATCAACAACAAAATCTATTAGGAATTAATAGCTTCTATTATTGAATCTTTGTATTGAATATCAAGATTATGAAATTCTGCATCTGGATATTTTTTTGCTAATTCTGCTCGTCCTGCTTTTACAGCAAGTGCAAACCAAGTGATACTAGGAAGAAGTTTACGATGCTTCTTCAAACCGTATATTTTGGACATTTCGTCTTTCCATTCTGTAAAGTACCATTCCATAGAGGGTTGATGAAATGCTTTTAAAGCTCGTTTGTCAAATACAAAGTTTTCAGGACGGTATTTGGCAACGTACCCTGAAATATTTGTAAATAAAATCTTGAAATCGTCGTAAGGCATATACTCGTGTACTGCTTCACATATTATTGCATTTGCTTTCGGAATCCAATACACATTCGCAATTTCGTTTTGTTGTAGAATTTCTACCTCATAAGGTAATTCTAAATATTCATTTGTTGTTGGCATTGTTTGCATAATTAGTAAAAATTGAAAATCAAAAAATAATTAGATAAAAAAATTATTCCTAAAGGAACTCTACACTAATATCTATTTTTTATAGTGTTTTGTTTAAAATTTTTTCTATTAAAAATCAACAAATACTAACTCTTAAAAACCGAATTAATACCTATACTGAAATAAAAAATGTGTACTGTTTTAAAATGGATGCATCTCAAGATGTCGCTTTATTAATTTTATAGTTGTAGGGAAAAGGCAAGCCTTTTCCCTACTAAAAACGACATTTTGAGATGCGCCCTTTAAAATTTACCTTATCTTTTTATGAAGTTTTTACGTATAATAGATTAAACAATGTACAGACTGAGTAATAGACTGACCCATTTCTATAAATCACTCATTTTTTGTATCTTGAAATCTAATTAAAAAAACTCAAGAAAAAATACTTCAAACTAACATTAATTTTACCTTTTCACATCTTAAACAAAAAAGAAATTATGAATATCATGAAAGCCGTCAAAGTAGCCGTTTTAGTAGTTGTAGCTATTGTAGCTATCAAAATTATTATCGGACTTGCACTAGGAGTATTATCAACAGCCTTTACTTTTGCTATAATTATTGGAGGAATTTACCTTCTTTATAGTATTTTCAAGTCTTAATTTTATAATGCGAATAAGGAGTTAAAATTCAGTTAGAATTATGAATGCAGCCGTTAATTTAGAAAAAA
>PFKD01000111.1:4727-20604 GCA_002784125.1 Flexibacter sp. CG_4_10_14_3_um_filter_32_15 | reverse complement strand
TTGTTCCTGTAATTGTTCCACTACAATTATCTGTTGTTGTTGGTATTGGTAATAAAGCAACTTCACATTGAGCCGTTACATTTGCCAAAGTTGGAATAACTGGGTTTGTATTATCTGCAAGTCCATTTCCACTAATAGCAAATGTATAAGTTCCTTCATCACTATCATTATTGCTAATAGTAACTAAAGCTGTTCTATTTCCTGTTGCAGAAGGATTGAAGGTAACTGTAAAGGTTTGGCTTCCACTTGCTGCGATGGTGGCAGGAAAAGTAGGTAAACCACCGAGAACAAAATCAGCAGCATCTGTTCCTGTACTTGTGATGTTACTTACAGATAAATTTGCTGTTCCTGTATTTTGAATAGTAAATGTCTTGACAATCGTATTTGTATTACATTCTAATACACTTCCAAAATCTGTGTCGTTAGTTGTACTTGGTGTTGTACTTCCACTGACAATATCATTTCCATTTCCTGTTACATTTATTTCTCGTAAATCATTATCTGTAATGACGATATTTTTAGAAGTTATTGTACCCAAAGTAACACAAGAAGACGGAGAAGAAATAGTTAAAATGGCTGTTTCATCTCCTTCTGTAAGTGTATCATCTACTACTGTAAATGTAACAGAGCCTGTTGTATTTCCATCTGAAATAGTAATTGTTGTATTACTCAATATATAATCTTCTGTTGTAATTCCTGTTCCTGTAACATCTAAATCAACAGTTTGGTCTCCAGAAACGGCTGATGAAGCAGTAGCCGTTACAGTAATTTCAGTACTAGCAGCTTCTGAGCCTGTAGTAGAGCTTACAGAAAGGTTTACAGTAGGAGTAGCATTAATCGTAATTGCAGCCGATTCATCACTTGTTACTACTGGGTCAGAAGAAACAATACGAACTCTATATGCTGTTGATGTACTTGCACCTGCAGGAATAACTAAAGAAATTGGACTTGTTCCTGTTTGTGTTGCTATTGGACTAGCAAAACTTCCACTTGCATCTGATAATTCTGCTGTAAAAGTATTTCCTCCATTAAAACTTCCAACTGTTGTGAAAGGTACATTAATTGTTTCCCCTGCACAGTAGGTAGTTGGATCTATTGTTCCTAAAGTGATTGTCTCACCAACTACTGGCTGAGCATTAGAAAAAGGAGAAGTATCTCCAGTTGTTCCATCAGTTGCTGTAGCTGTAATATTATCTCCTGTCGTAAAAGATCCAGTATATGTCCAATCAGTTCCTGATACTGTGGCATTTCCTAAATACGTTCTACCTTGTGTTTCTCCTGTATTATTTTTAAAGACCTCTATTATATCTGTCGATTCTCCACATGTGCCTGTAATGGTTGTGGTAGTAGCAGATGTAATTGTAGGAGCTTGTTTATCTGCATTTCCTCCATTTGAAAGAATAATACCATCTGTATTTTGATAAATGCTATTTCGAGAAATTCGATTTTGCTGACTATTATCAACAAGAATACCTTCCTGAGCATTATTTGCTATGATATTGTTGATTATAGTATTTGAATTTCCTGCTGAGGTAGTTATCCAAATACCTTTTTGAGAATTGCTTAAATTAGTAACCCCATCATTTCCTACTCCTATTTTGTTGTTATTGAGAATATTATTAGTAGCAGCAGTTGTGATTTGAATACCACTTCCACTAAATTTTCCAATTATATTATCCTTAATCATACTCGCATTGCCTCTAACTTCGATGCCATTATATGCTGTACCAGAAGTAATCCCAAATCCTGTTTCGTTACCTGTTATTCCAGTTCCAATTTTATTATTTTCTACTGTGTTATCATTAGAACCCAAAATAAGATTAGAACCAGCTATAATATTTTTCTCTATTGTAGTAGTAGCTGCATCTGCTGATAGTAGAATACCTGTAGTACCTGTTGAGGTGCTTAATATAGTTCCTTGTTCATTCGTTCCTATTTTATTTCCTGTTATAGAGCCCTGCATGGCAAAAACCTCTATACCTGCCACACCACTAAATTGATTAATAACATTTCCCTTTCCTATGTCTCCTATTTTAAATCTATCAGCACCTGTAGTAATACGCAGTGGTCTTGGAAATCCTGTAAAATGGAGTCCATAAACTTCTACATCGCTCGCCCCAGCTCCACTAATAATCAATCCATAGGCATTCATATTTGAGGCATTTCTACTAATAGTTACCATTCCATTAGTAGTGTTTTCTTGCCAACCAAATTGAGAAGTTCCATCTACGATAACAGATTCTGTTATTCCATCAAAACCATTGATATTACTCAAAAGGGAAATATTCCAAGGCGCAGATGCATCAATACTAAAATCAATATAATTTTTTCCTACCAGTCCATTTGCTGTTGTGATTACATCTCTAAGGCTTTCTGCACCACTATCATCTGTGTTCTTTACTCGTAATGCCCAAAGGGGGTCATTTGCATCTGCTCCTGCTGTTGAGCCTAGTGTTCCGTCAGCCATAGAAAATAATAACCCAGAATTAAAAGCTGTTTGCTCCTCTCCATATTCAAATCTCCAAAAAGCTACTGCGTCATTTGGTGTAGAAGTTGCCATATCGGCTTGGATTTGATTTGCATCACGAGCAGATTCAAAAATACGTACTTCGTCTAGTTGTCCAGAAAACCATTCATTTATTCCTCCACCTATTAACAAATTATTTACAGGGTCAAAAGTAACTCCACTCAAGTCTATACTAACATTTGTCTGTGGTAAGCCATTAATATACATTCTAATAAATGAACCATCAAAAGTAGCAGCCACATGAATCCATTCATTTTCTACTACAGGTGCATTGCTTTGTACACCTACCCTAGTGCCAAAGCTATGATCCATAAAAAAATTGATAGTTCTATCTGATTTTCTCAAATAAAAAGCACGATTAACAATATCACCCATAAAATGCTGAAATGGTCTTCCACTATCAATATTTTGGGGTTTAATCCATGCCTCATACGTAAAAGTAGTAAGTGAATTAAATGTATTTGGGACAATGATTTGGTCATCTACTCCATCAAAATACAGACCTCGGTTGCCTACGGGTTGGGTGGGAAGACAAGAAGCATCTACAGCATCGTTAGTGATAACCCAATTATTAGGAGCAGAAGTAAGTGTATTTCTTTCTGCCACAGCATTACAATAAATACGTCCGTTTGCACCAAGATTTACATTTGATTTTACTGTTTGTGCTGCCCAGCCTGTAAGAGTAGCATCGTAGTTGACTGTGTTCATGTTACACCCACTAAGCATACCAGTCATATCAGCAACATTATTAATATCCCAACCACCAAGATTTTGATTAAAGACATTAGCACCATTGAACATCAACCTCATAGTAGTTACTGCTGATGTGTTCCAACCACTAATATCTTGATTAAAACTATTAGCACCATTGAACATGCTTCTCATATTGCCTACTACTGATGTATTCCAATTTAATGGCTGTCCTCCATTGTTAAACGAACTAGCTTGATAAAACATAGCCAACATATTCGTTACGTTTTCTGTATTCCAACCACTAATGTTTTGATTAAAAGCTGTAGCAGTTTGAAACACATTTCCCATACTAGTAACATTTGTTGTATTCCAATTATTCATATTAGAATTTCCTGTAAAAGATGTACAAGCATGAAACATTTGAGTCATATTTGTTACACCTGATAGATCAGGTACATTACTAGCACCTCCACCAATAGTAGTTAGATTAGAACACCCATAAAAAGCACGAAACATACCTGTCCATTGTATATCTCCCCATTGTTCTATGGTTAATATTTTGTCCTTATCTCCTGTATTATCGAAGAAAATACGAGGAAAATCGCCTGTGATGGCAATTTCGTAAGTATCTCCATCTGTAAGTCCTGATATTAAGTAGTTTCCATCTCCTACATTCGTATCAAAGTCATCTCCTCCAGTACCTGAAATATTTGTCCAAGTAATATCATAATTATATCCTGTACCTGTGGTAGGAATGGTAATTTCTCCACCTGTGGCTACCCAAGTAGTAATGAAGGGGTTGCTAGGAGTAGCAGGTATAAAAACAGTAAACTGTCTATTTGTACCTGCATTAATCAATGTGGTAGAAGAAGCTGCTGTAACCGAACCTGCAGAGGCAGCCCCTCCTAATGCAGTCCAATCTGTTCCATTGTGAAACTGTACTTCTGCCCCAGCAATCGTTCCTGTTACATTTGCAGGTTGCCAACCAAAAGTAATGTCTGATAAAATTGTGTTTGCTTGAGTTGATTGTACCTCCCATTGTAGATTTAGATTTGCAGAAGTAGAAGGAAGAGCAGGAGTACCTGTATTGTTTAGTGTTACTCTAATTATGGCATTGTTAGGAGAATTTCTTAGAAAAGAAATAGGAGTATAGGTACTTGTACCAATAGGAAAATTATACGTTACATTTAGATTCTCAGGCCAACTTCCATGAGTTATACCTCCACCAACAGGTACCTGAATATAATTTGTAGGACTTCCACCTATATATCCATCAAAAAAAACAGTACCATTTACGGTATTGTCTATCATACCACTCACTAACTCAAGACTAGCACCAGCATTGCCACTTAAACCCCTTGTAGTCAAAATAATTTTGCTTCCTCCTGTTTTTGCTATAACCACTTTGGCAGAAGTCCCTCCCGATATAGTTCCCTCTATAGTTGCATCGTTTATGCCTGAAAAAGTAGTAATTGCTGGTGAGGTAGTAAAAATCCCTGTTCCAGTTATGCTATTTAACCAATTTCCTGTTACAGTTATATCCCCTGTGTGTAATGTTTTAGCTCTATTACCTGAAAGCGTAACGTTATTATAATTTGTAGTAGCAACTTGCTGCTGTGGTGTTGCTGTTGTACCTGCATATTCTATAGTGTTGGGAATATTATCAAAATCTAGATTCAAATTCTCAAACATTGCTCCTGTGCCTGTTACGGTAATAGTTCCATTATTGATAAGGTTTTCTGTTCCTCCTGTTGCTGTACCTACTATATTTGCCAAATTCATTGTACCTGAATTGGTAAAAGTGGAACTTGTAGAAGAATTTAATGTAATGGTATTTATTCCTAAACTAATTGTACCTGTATTTGAATAAGCATTATTTCCAGTAAAATTAAAAGTAGATAATCCTGTAGCTGTAAAATTACCTCCATTTGTAAAATTACCATTAAAAGTATTAGTACCCCCATTTGAACCGTCATTTATAGTAGATCCACTATTAATAGTAGTCGTTCCATTTACTGTAAAATTATTTATACCTAATTCTAAAGTAGCTCCACTTTCTACAACCAAGTTACTATTAACAGTAGTAGCTCCAGATAAAGATTTTATACCTGTTCCTTGTATTATCACATTTTGATAATCGACTAAGCCAAATGTAGGAGGAATATTGTAATTCGTAGCTCCGTAAAACTCTATACCAGCACCAAGATTAGTCAAAAATGTATTACTACTAGATACGGTAGGAAGCGTACCTTGAGCAAATCTAATTATGCGTTGTCCTACAGTTGCGTTGGTGGTTAATTCATTGATAGTATGATATGTCGTTGTACCAAAATCTAAAATAGCACCTTGATTAACTTGAAGAGAGTTTATTGAAATATTATTTACATTTACATTTACTTTATTTGTTCCAGTAGTAGCAATGATGACATCAGAACCTGCCGTCGGAACAGTTCCACCTACCCACGTAGTAGCTGCGTTCCAGTTTCCTCCTGTAGCTGTGGAAATGAAGGGAGCAGGAGGAGTATAATAATTTATAAAAATATTACTCCCTGTACTTGATGAAACAAAATCTATAAAACCATCTCCATTAAAATCGGCTGCTCCAAAAGTAGCCGTACCAGTTCCTGCAGAACTACTCGTAGTAAAAACTACAGGTGTATTTAGGGTTGTTCCGTTATTTAAAAAAACTTGTGTATTTCTTCCAGTACCGTATCTTATGGAAAGAACGTCATGCAACCCATCTCCATTCAAATCTACCGTGGTATGTCCTCTTGGGTCGGTCGCAGTTATATTGGTTGGAGTACCTAAGACTGCAGCGTTGTTTTCCATTAGAACTATTTTATTATCAAAATAATCACTTACTACCACATCTAGAAAATTATCACTTCCTGTAAAAAGTCCAATTGTCATATCCCCTGTGCTTACTCCTGCGGGATAATTAGCTGCAGGACCGAAGCCTCCCGTGCCACTACCTAAAAAACGAGCCACATTAGTACCCTGTGTAGCAAAAACGTCTATTGAACCTACATTATCAGCATTTAAAGATGCTATATCATTACTTGTTCCTGTTATACTACTTGCAAATGTAAAAGTCCCATCTCCATTTCCTAAATATAATCTTCCCCCACAAATTATGTCTATAAATCCGTCATTATTAAAATGTTCAACAGACATAACAGAAGAAGAAGTAGCGACATTAGTTTCCACAGGTGCAGATGAAAAATCACCTAATCCGTTACTGTTAAGAAAAATTTGTAGTATATTATTAGTTGATGTGCCTTTTATAGCTATATCTAAATTACCATCATTATCAAAATCAGCGACAATAGTTTTTTTATTAAATAAAGTATTAATGTTACCTCTTGCAATCTCTGTAAAACCAACTCCTGCATTTTTGAGAAAAATCAATAAGTTCCCAGCACCTGTATTATCATTTATACCTACTGCAATATCTGGTCTTCCATCATTATTGAAGTCTCCAATAGAAACTCCATCAGCAGCTCCATTAATAGGTGTAGTTATAGGTAAATTATTTGCTACGAAGCTAGAGGCCGAAATAGATAGGGGATTCGTATATCTTAAAGTGAATAATGCTGGTGCAGCACTTCTCATTGAGGAAGCCTGTGTGCCTGTCGCTAAATTTACTACTGTAATGGGTGCAACAGATGTAGAACCAGCAGGAACAGTAACGGTTAATTGAGTTGCTGTAGCACCTGTAACGGTAGCTCTTGCGCCTCCAAAATATACAATATTATTTGAAGGTGTGGTACTAAAATTACTGCCATTAATCGTTACAGAAGCACCAAAAACAGCACTTGAAGGAGTAAAAGAAGTGATAGTAGGAATCTGTCCCAACAAGCTATTCCCTTGCAAAAATAGAATAAATAAAAAAAGAAAAGCTAAACTATTTTTGTAAAGTAATTTTTTCATAGGTATAGGTAAATATAAGTTCATATATAAAGCAGTTTTGATATATCGATTTAGGAATAATAAAGTGATCGAATACAGTATGTATCGATTATTTATTTGTCTTACCTCCAATTTAAGCAATTATACGTAGAAAATTGCTTTTTAGAGGAATAGAATGTGTTGATTATCTGTTGATTATAGACAGTATAGTAGTCTAGTCCAGAATAAATATTTTGAGTGATATTACAAAAATACTGTTTTTTTTTCAGAAAACTGGTCTAAGGACGTACTTTGTTAGTACGTAAAGTTTTATATTTTGTTTCTAAAAAAAGCCTACCCATTTTTAAAATAGATAGACTTTTATGTATTCCATTAATTGTTAATTGCTATTTACTTCATTTTCTCTAATTCAGCAATTTTCTTTTTAAGTTCTTCTCGTTTTTGTTCATTTTCTTTTTGTTCGGCTGCATTTTTTTCGATGTCTTTTTCAGCATCTGCAATTTTCTTTTTATAATCTTCGATGTCGTTTTTTAGGCTCTCATCTGTTTTTTGATTTTTTTCAACCTCTTTTTCAGCATCTTTCAAATTATCTTGTAAAGTTGCGATTTGAAGATTGATTTGCTCCAAACGAACTTCTTTTACCATATTTTCTAACCAAGAACGAATATTTTGAGATTCCTGTGGATGATCTTGGCTATTGACTGCCAAATCATAGCCCAAAGTCTGAACGACTTGCAGCGTAATTTTACCTTTTTTCTCTTCTACAAAAATATGCAAATCCGAAGTTTTGTCAGAAAATTGTTTTACGATTACTTCTTCTGCGTGATAATTGCATCTCTTTTCTTTGTATTTAATTTTTTGAGAATGTAGCCATTTTTCGATAGCAATCTCAAGTGCTTTTTCAGCATCTCCAGAAATTCCCTCAAACTGAATTTCAAAACCATTTAAAGACTTTTTCTTTTCTATTTTGATAGCTTTTTCACTTACATTTTGAGCTGAAACAGAAAAACCAGTTCCCATAAAAAATAGAAAAATAAGGCTAAAAATGATTGTATTAATTTTTTTCATTAGATTGTATAAATTTTTAAATAAAAAATTGACTTAAAAACATATACCTACAAAAACCAAACTAATTTTGAAGATTATCGTTTAAGTTGCAACTTTAAGATATATTTACTTTATTTTAAAAAATCCTATTTCCAATTTTCCCAAAAAAAATAATGCAAAAAAATCTACTTTTCCTATCTACTTTCCTCATTTTTTCTCTATTCATTTTTTCGAATAACGAACTAAAAGCACAATACGCAACAGCCGTTTTTGAATACGAAAAATCATCTTTCAATAATAGCCAAAGCCTTCCTGCCGAAGAAAATCTAATGATTAGTGGAGCAGCACAACCAGAAACGGTATTAGTAGAAATCACTATTTTAGACGACAAAAGCAACCGAAAAGACGACCCAAAACCATTGTTTATTGCTACTTGGGTTCGTCCTCCTTACTCTTCTATCGGTACTTTTACTGTTCCTGTAAACTACAAATTGCGAGGCTCTTCAAAATACGATTTACAGATTGATTATTATAGAAGAATTACGGATATGGAAAGAGAAAACCTCCGTCAAGACCTCTACAACAATCTTTTTGCTTACTCAGAACAATCCTTTACCGTCGAAAGAAAACGAGCTAGAGTAATCGGAGGAACGGCACAACTTGTCAGAAATTTAGATGAAATTGCTAGAAAAGGAATGTCTTTGTATAGAAATAGAAGTCAATTACAATTTAATGGTTTTTCGGATTTGGTAGTTTCTAAGATTGACCAGATAAATAAAGCAAATCTCAAAAAAGGAAAGTTTATTTTCTCTAAAAGAAAGAAAAAAGATGCTCGTGCAGATTATAGAGAAAAATTAATGACAGAATTAAAACAGCTTTTAGCTAGTGAATTAGGACAGGTTTTGAATGTAGATTTGCTCGTCTTGCAAGACCGTAAATTTATGGATGATTATCCAACTGAAAAAACTCGTACCGAAATTCCTTTAAACGTAGGTTATGGTGGTGTTCATCTGACAGGAACAAATTCTGAAAATAGCACTTTCGGAACTTCGCCTTATGCAGGTTTGTCTTTGCCATTGGGTAAAAAAGGCTTTGCAGGGGAGTTTTGGAGTAGAAGTTCTATTTCAGCAGGTTTCTTTTTTAATAATTTTGAAGATGATTTAGGAGAAGAAATCACAGGGCCTATTTTCGGACGACCAACTTATTTAGGTTTGGGATATAGAGTCTTTCGTTTTATTCGTTTCAATGCAGGTGCAACATTTTTGGAAGATTCATCACGAGGAACTTCTTTAGCTGACCAAGTGTATATACGTCCGTTTATTGGTTTTAGTGCAGAATTTCGTTTTTGGATTGATTTAGAAAAGTAAAAAAAATATAGCGCAAGATTCTATCTTGTGCTTTCTTTTTCGCAAGCATATGCTTGAACGATAAAATCAGCGAAGTAAATGGACACCTGACAAAGCAGCGAAGCTAATTTAAAATGGATAATTAATAATTAAATAAAACATTGATTATCAAGTTATTACATTAAAAAATAAGATACATTAATTTTGTACGATTACTTACTTTAGAAAAAACAACCATTCTATTTTTCTCTATTTTGGCTTCTAAATTATATCTATCAGCAATAAATTGAATTGTCTTTACGGTATAAATAAAAACGTGTGTGGGGTCTTTTCTGTAATACCAGTCTTTAAAATTTACATCTGTCTCAAAATCGTAAATATGTGTCATTACGAGTAATGCGCCAGTCGGTTTCAGAATAGCTAAAAGTTTTTCTATTTCTTGTTTTGGATTATAAAAATGTTCGAAAACTTCACAGCTAAAAATATAATCGTACTTATGATTGAGATAATTTTCATTTGGATAAAAATAAGGGTCATAGAGTTCGACTTTGTAACCTTTGTCGTATAAAACTTTAGAAATTACAGGACCTGTACCACAGCCATAATCTAAACCTAAATGTTGTGAGGTAAATTTTTCTAAAATGACATTCGTAATCGGCGAAGTAAAATTTTGATAACGTATATCGTTTACATCATTTTGGTGTTCTGAATAAACATCTTTTTCTTGAAGGTTATTCAAATAAAATTTTTGGTCTTTTAAGTATGCACCACACGTATCACAGATGAAATAAAACTCGTCTGCTTTATTTTTTAGCAGCGTTTCGCATAAAGTGCAATTCATTTGGATTGGAAAAATAGTAAAAACAGGGTTTTAACCCTGTTTAGTAAAATGCTCTTTAATAGAAAATACAACCTAGTACAGTGTAACATAAGTTTGTTTATGTTTTATATTTGGCAACCTTGCCCTTTTATTTTACCATTGGCAACGTTTTATTATCTTCGATAAACAACGCTTGCCAAGGTAAAATAAAAGAAAACAGAGCTTTTGTTTCCCTTGTTAATCATCTTTGTCGAAGACAAAAAGACGTTGACAATGGGAAAAATACTAGTACACAATATGAAAAAACTTCTGTTACACACCACTAGCTATTTAACATTCCTACAAACTACAATGAAAAAAACATACTTCCTAATTCTCTCATTATTAAATTAGTAATAAATTTAAAGAAATTAGAATTTTCTAATTCCCATTTCCCAACCTCCATTTCCTCTAAAAAACTACAATGAAAAAAATATACTTCCTAATCCTGACATTTTTCTTATTTATTCCTTTTGGTTTTATTCCTTTAAGTTTCGCCCAGCAAAATAATTTTAATTGGCGTGTTGGACTAGAAACAGGAAATATGACTTATCGTGGAGATTTGAATGAAAAATTTTGGCAACCAGATGACATGTTTGCTACCGATTTTAATCAATTTTCTTTTGGTCTTAGCATCGAAAACACGCCCAACAAAACGCTTTCAAATCGTCTTCAACTGACATACGGAGAATTTACAGCAAATGATAGAAATACAGGAATTTTAGCTCGTTCGCTGAATGTTCAAACCAAAATTTATTCGGCTGCTTATATCTTTACTTTTTATACTGACAATGGTTGGCTTTTGGGAGAAAATGCCTTTTTATCGCCTTATTTAATGACTGGAGTAGGTGGAACATATTTTGAAAATTACGGAGATTTGTATTATCAAAATTCTCAAGACATAAAATCCCCTTATTATTATTGGTCTGATAATACGATTCGTGATGCTAGTGAAAGTAGTGGAAACGGACAAATTATAAATCAAGATGGAAATTTTGAAACTCGTCTTTCAGATTTTAATACAGAAAAAGAAAACGGATATTCGCCTTATTCATTAAATATTCCTTTGGGAATTGGTTTGAAATTTCGTTTGCTAAATCGCCTTAGTTTGCATGTGCAATCGGTTGTAAATTATTCGCTTACAAGTGATTTTTTAGATGATGTAAGTGGAGATTTTCGTTCGTCTTACGAAAGTGCAGAAGCTGGTTATGTTGCCAATCCTGCCAATTATAACAATGGAGAAGGAAGCAGAGGAAATACAAATCAAGGATTTTTGAAAAATGATGCGTTTATTTTTACTTCTTTCGGAATTAGTTGGTCGTTTTCTCCAAAAAGACAGGCTTTTCGTGCGCCTGCGTTGTATGCAGCCAACAAACCAAAAAGTATTTTTGAACTTAATCCAGATTCTTTAAGGACTGTTACGGTGGATGGAATTCCAGATTATACCAAAAATTCTGAAATTCAAGTGGAAATAAATCAGAATGGACAAAATCAAAATAACTCAAACCAAAATAATCAAAATCCTTACAACCAAAATCAAAACGGACAAAATCAGAATCCATACAATTACAATCAAAACTCTCAATATCCGTATCAAAATAATCAAAACCCTAACCCTGTTCAGACTGTCAAAATTGATATTAATGTCAATGTAACAACAAATAAATCAGGAACAGATAGTAGTGTTACAAAAGTTGTTGTTGTTCCTCAAAATAAAGAAACAGTAAAGACGAACAGTCGTTCGTCTGAAGAAGACAAGAAAACCAAAAAAACAAGGGCGCAACGAAAAGCCGACCAAGAAGCAGCCGAAAAAGCACAAGAAGAGGCAAGATTAGAAATGGAAAAAGTTCAAAATCAATTAGAAGAATTGAAAAAGGACAGACAAAATAATGTTTCCATTACGCTAGAAAATCCCAATCAAAGTAACCAAGAAAATACACAAAAACAAGATTCTGCCATGTATAAATTGATGGAATTGCAGTTTATGTATGTGCAGCAGCGAATGGCAGCTTTAGAAAAACAACTTGAAAACCAAGCAACACAACAAGAAGATAATTCTACTAAAAATGAAGATATATCAAAAGTTGAAACACAATTAGCTAGTCTTCAAAAACAATTAGAACTTTTGACAACTCAAAAACAAAACGAAAAAATTGATTCTGTTACTAAAACCAAAACAGCTACAAAAGATACCGTTGTAGTAATAAATGAAGAACAAAAAGCACCAGTTATCAATCAAAAAAGCGAAGTAGTTGGAATAAAGAAAGTAGAGATTTTCTTCACAACAGGTTCTTCTACAATCGTTCCGAAAGACAAAGAAAAAATCGCTCCTTTGATTGAAGTTTTACAGAATGATAAAAACCTAAGTGTTCGTATTTATGGTTTTACAGACTCAAAAGGAAGTGCTGCCTTCAATCAAAAACTTTCAAAACAAAGAACAAAATCTGTCAAACAACTACTTTTAGATGCAGGAATTGATGAAAGTAGAATCGTAGAAGGTTCTTTTGGAATAGATACAAATAATCCTTACGGAGAAGATTTTTATGGTAGAAGAGTGGAAATTGAATTGGTGGGGAAATAACTACAGTGTAAGGACGATGCATGCATCGTCCCTACTACTATAAGAATTTATCATTCCTCATAAGCCCAATCAATTCTATCTTTCATATCTTTAAAGACAATACCGATTTCTTTAGCTTTGCTTCTCAAATAATCTACTTTTTCGTAGTTTCTAGCTTCTTTAGCTTCTTTATACATTTCTACTAAAGTAGCTATCATTTCTTTGAGCATCTTTTCGCCTTGTGGAAGTTCTTCTTTTATTCCCAAAACTTTTTCAGTAAAATCAATCAAAGTACTTTTCAGTTTATCAAAAGACTCCTTTGAGATTTGAGAAAAATCAAGTTGTCCAGCGTGGAGCATATTTATTTTCTTGACAAGATTAAACAACGCTGCAATAGATTTGGCTGTATTAAAATCATCATTGATTCCTCTAAAGACAGAAGTTATTGATTTTTGAATGTCGTCCTCTTGTTTTTCATCAATATTTAGTTCAATTTCACTAGGATATTCTAGACTTTTTGCGTTTTTAATTCCATTCATTAGCTTAAAATAGCCTTTTTTAGCAGCCTTCAAAGCATCATCTGTAATATCCATCGTACTACGGTAATGCGTTTGAAACATAAAAAAGCGAAAAACCATAGGCGAATACGATTCTGTCAAAAGCTCTGAATTTCCTGTAAAAAGTTCTTCAGGCATAATTACATTTCCCAAAGATTTTGACATTTTTGTTCCGTTCATTGTCAGCATATTCGAATGCAACCAATATTTTACAGGCTCTTTTCCTGTTGTGGCTACGGCTTGTGCAATTTCACATTCGTGATGAGGAAACTGCAAATCCATTCCTCCACCGTGAATATCAAACTCATCGCCCAAATATTTTGTACTCATTACAGAACATTCCAAATGCCACCCCGGAAATCCTTTGCCCCATTCTGTGTCCCATTGCATCAAATGCGAAGGGTCTGCATTTTTCCAAATAGCAAAGTCCACATTATTTTTCTTTTCTTCTTGTCCGTCTAATTTTCGTGTTCCTTGTCCTTCTAGTTGCTCTTCGATATTTCTACCAGAGAGTTTTCCGTAATTGTGGGATTCGTTATACTTCACTACATCAAAATAAATAGAACCATTTGATTCATACGCAAATCCATTTTTCAAGATTTTCTGAACCATTTCGATTTGTTCTAATAAATGCCCTGTTGCAGTAGGTTCGATGCTTGGTGGAATATTTCCCAACTCCAACATCACATCATGAAAACCATTTGTATAACGCTGAACGACTTCCATCGGCTCAATTTGTTCCAAACGAGCTTGTTTAGAGATTTTATCATCGCCTTGATCACTATCGCCAGTCAAATGACCTACATCAGTAATATTTCGGACATACCTCACTTTGTATCCCAAATAACTCAAATATCTATAAACGACATCGAAAAACGTAAAAGTACGACAGTTTCCCAAATGGACATCATTGTAAACCGTAGGCCCACAGACATACATTCCGACAAAAGGCGCATTGATGGGTTCGAATTTTTCTCGTTGGCGAGTAAGCGTATTATAGATATAAAGGTCTTTTTCAGGATTCATTGACGATATTTTTTTCGTTTTAGGTCGCTCGTGGGGACACGAGCAACGGAGATATTTTTATCTAAACACAAAATTTCATTTCGTAAAATTAAAAATTCTTTAACTCTACCATTGCTCGTGTCCCCACGAGCGATTTACAAAAATCTAAAAACATGTACAGCAAAGTTACCAAAAAACAACAAGTAGTAACAAAAAAATTCCAGTTGCAGAAATATTTTTGCAGCATTTTGGGGATAAAGTTGCGTAATCTAAGAAAATGCTTAATAAATCTTAACTTTCAAACCTATAAGATTTTCAAAAATCTTATAGGTTTAACAAACTAAACCCATGAAAAAATCTATACTTTTTATGCTCTTTTTTTTATTGATTTCTTATTCTGTTTTTGGGCAGGTTACTGTGAGCGGGAAGGTAGTTGATGAAAATGAAGGAGTTTTGCCTTCTGCTACCATAATAATAAAAGGAACTCAAAAAGGAACAATGACTGACTTTGATGGAAATTTTGAAATTCAAGCAGAAAATGAGAATGATATTTTAGTTTTTAGGTTTGTGGGTTTTGAAACAAGAGAAATAATAGTTTCGGAAGCACCAGAAATTATAAATCTAGGTTCTACTCTTGACTTAGGATGTCCTGTTGTGGGAATTTCAGTAACTCAACCTCTACGTATTAATTATTGGAGTGGCTTAAAGTATAATCCTTATGGAATTGAAATTAGTAAAGGTTGGCATTCTATTCCTTCACTTCCTTATTTTTCAGTTAATATCGGATATAGTACAAACTTTAAAGACAATTCAGACTTTTTTGGAGCAATCGGTATAGATTTATTTAAAAGAACCATTTTTTATAGATTTCAACAAACTACTTTTAAAAATCCTATGATAGAAAATAGAATTATTACTCATACTTTAGATAGTAGAAGTAAAATCAAATTCATTACCCTTTTTTATGGTGTAGGTCACCAGCAATTTAGGAAAAGAGATAATAGAGATAATTTGCAAGAAAACTATGGTGTTTATCTAGGATTATGGAAGTTCGTAAATGTTGCAAAGTTTAGGCATTTTTGCCAAATCATTCTACTGGCAAGATTACTGGGCGTGGGAAGCAAATCTAAATAAAGAGTTTTATTATAGTAAACTAAGACTAAATACAGCTATTTCCTATCGCCAAACGACACAAGATTTTAAAGAAATCAATCTGACTTTAGGATATATATTTTAAGCAAAACAAACTAATTTCATTTTATTTGGGTTTAGAGGAATAAATGCAGTCATTTAGAACGTTTTTTTCTGATTAAACTTTTTTCAAAAAAAATATTAGGGTAAACGCACGAAAAAAAAATTGTACTCGTTTAAAGC
>PFKD01000111.1:0-4705 GCA_002784125.1 Flexibacter sp. CG_4_10_14_3_um_filter_32_15 | reverse complement strand
TTTGTAAATTGAATTTACTCTGATAATTAAAGTCTGTTTAAACACACTAAAAGCAGTATAAAAAGTTTCGTGCGTTTACCCTAAAAAAATATGATTTTCATTTGGATTCTAAAATAAAAATAGTACTTTTGTAACCGATTTGAAACGGACATATAGTAAGAAGTTTAATATATTTTCTGCTCAAAAAAAGTTTTCTTGCTTGCCCTGTAGTTTAATTGGCAGAACACCGGTTTTTGGTACCGAGAGTTGAGGTTCGAGTCCTTGCGGGGCAACAATTATTTTTGTATTTTTCTCAAAAAAAGTTGTTTTAGAATTTAGTTTGTGATACTTTTGTATTCGCTTAATTCTTTAGTGTTTAATTAGTGCTTTAGTTATTTGCTTGCCCTGTAGTTTAATTGGCAGAACACCGGTTTTTGGTACCGAGAGTTGAGGTTCGAGTCCTTGCGGGGCAACTTTCTATAAACATAGAATAAAATACAAACCTTTATTTCATTTACTTGAAATGAAGGTTTTTTTATGTGAAATAGTTAGTGTATCATTTTTTTGAGTAAAATTTAAGAAAAAGGAATTATTTTTGAATTATTTTGCAAGAATATAGGTTGAGTACTTGAATTTGAAAGAGTTATAATCAAAAAACAATTTCCAAAAAACACTACTCTCAAACAAAATTAAACAAAACCTTTACAAATTGATTTATATAAGTGGATTTTAAATAGTATGATAAATTACGCTACATATAGAATAAATAATAAAATAAGTAATGAATTGAATGATACATTTGATTCTACAGGTTTTATTTCTGTTACTGTGGTGGATTTTTCTTTATTAAAATCTTTATTTACTACTCTGTTTTCAATAGAAACGCTTCAAATTCAATTTTATAATTTTCTAGGAAGAAAAGCGAACGAAACTAAAAGCGAAACACAAGACCACAATCAATCACAGAACGAACAAGATAATGAAGGCGAACCTGCTTTTTTTATTCAGTTTATAGATGATTTTCAGAGTCGTTTTAATGCTGTTTTATTTCCGAGAGATTTTAAGATGTATATATGATATTTTGTAGCCTTGAGAGTAAACTTTTTAGAGTTAGCTGTTGAGGTTTTTTATTTGCCAATTTTTGAAGATTAATTTTATAGACTTTCACTAAAAAAGGCAGAATCAGTAATCACGTTATTATTTTCAAAACCCATTTACCCCCATTCGTTATGAGCAAACTAAATAAACTTCCAGTATTCAAAGAAACAGTATATTTAATATTAGATGGAGAAACTTCACACCACGAAGAAGCAGAATTTATGAAATTTATAGCCACCTCAACATGGCACCGAGAATACTTTGAAAACGAAAAACAACTGCATACGCTCATCAAAAAAAGCATAGAAAGACAACCAGCACCATTCAACCTACAAGAGCTCATACAAGGCAAACTCCACGAAGAAAGGGCTGCCAATAAAGACATGGAACACGAAAGTGAAAAAGAAAAAATTAGAAAAAGCTAGAAATACAAATTATTTAGAAAATCTAAAAGCATCAAAAAACTCTTGATTCAGAACTTATAAGATTCGAATCAAGAGTTTTTTATTTTTTGTTCAGACTAGAAAGTCTAAACTACTTTTAGAGTATCATTATTTCTTCTCTCGTTTCAGCTCATCTCCTTTGATTGTAAGCGAATACAAATCTTTTCCATCTTTATCTTTATAAGTAATTGTCAGAACTCTTTCCTTTCGTTTTCCTACAATTTCAATAACTGCGTAATTGTGTTTTCCAACAATAAATGAATCTTTAATAGCTGTTGGGTTTTCATTTTCTTTTGGCGTTGCCGAACCTGCCGTAAGCGACGAGGAAGTAAAATCATACAAAGGATAGTCATTTTCACGTTCCATTTTCGTAATTACGCTGTGATGACGGTCGCCTGTAAGAAAAATCACACCTTCAATATTTTGTTTCTGAATGGCATCTAATACTTTCTGACGCTCTTCTTTGTAGGTTGCATAGTTTTCAAAGATGGCACTTTCATTCAAAATTTGTCCACCAGTTACCACAAATTTAAAAGGAGCTTTACTAGCCACTAATGCTTCAATAAGCCATTGAACCTGTTTTTCACCAAAATAACTCTTATTTTCAGCTTCATAATCTTGTGTCTGTCTAAAAGTACGATTATCCAACATAAAAAACTGAGCATCTCCCCATACAAAAGTGCTTACTACATTATTTGCTCCTTCCACAATGCTTGTATTCTGACTGTGCCAAAAAAGTTGGAATGCTTCCGTAGTGATGTCTTTATTCGAAAATGTATAATCTGAATCATTAGGGCCAAAATCGTGGTCATCCCAAGTAGCGTAATTATGCACACCTGCCAAAAGAGGCTGCATTTCTGGAAGCGAACGAGTATGTGTATAACGGCTCAAAATTCCCGAACGACTGCCCCAATCTGGGTCACGCAAATAGGTATTATCGCCTCCCCACACCATAAAATCTACGTTTTCTTTGTGAAGAGAAGTAAAAATTTCGTACTCACTTCCATATCCTTTTCCCGGTCGGTCATCTTCTGGTTCATTTACATAAACACAAGACCCAAAAGCAAATTTGATTTTTGGTGGGTCGGTTCTGTATTGCCAAAGTAATTGAGTTTGACATTTCAATTCGTAATCAAAAGGAATTTCTTGATTATCTATGAATAATCTGTACTCATATTTTGTAGAATGGTCTAGGTTTCTCAAAACTGGTTTGGCTACAAAAGCTGTCAGCGAATTTGTTTGGATAGCTTCGGTAAACTGAAAAGGAGCATCTGAAATAGCTTTTTCTGTTGCTAAATCTAATTTAGGACGGTATGCAATCTGTACTTTTGCAGCTTTTTTGGTTTGTACCCAAAGACCAATTTCGTTCATTTCGGAATAACCAACCATAGGGCCTGACTGTACAAATTCAGTTTTTAAATTGCTTTTTATTTCTTCTTGAGCAAAAGAGGGGAGCGAAATAAAATTTAGAAAACAGAAAATCAAACAAGCAGCTAGCCTTGTATTGCCTTGAAATATTTTGATATTTACATTCATTTTGAAAAGATTTTGAGGAATAAATGATTATTTAAACGTAAAAATACACATCTTTTCAAAAACTAACTGTGAATTTATCATTACTTCACTTTATTCGCTTAGTATTCTTCATTTGTAACAGCTACTATTTTATGAATAATATCATCAAGCAAGGCTACCTCATGTTGCAAATAACTTAAATACATCAATAAATCTTCTTTTTTTTCTTCTACCTTTATCAAATTCATTAGCCCTAAAATAGTTGCAACAGGTCGTCTTACTTCGTGAGATTGCTGCCAAGCAATTTCTTTTAAACGTTCGTTTTGTTTTTGTATCCTAATCTCTTTTCGTTTTTGGTCTGTAATATCTGTTACAGCTAGTACAAAAGTTTCTATTTGCCCATTTTCATCTTTTATAGGAGAAAGTTTTGTCAAATATACTTGTTCTTTATAGTTTACCTCATACGAAACGGTAAGTTCTTGCCAAACTTTGGAAATAGCTTCTTGTAATTTGTTATATAATGTAGGAATAAGCATTTCCCCTAAATGTTTTCCAAAAAAAACAGATGGCTCAAGATTGTGTTTTTTATACCCTTGCCCTCCTGTGTATAAGATGGTCATATTTTTATCAATTAAAGAAATAGAGCCATCAGGAAAATTTTGTGCAAGAATATCTAAGTCATGTTGCAATTTTTTAGCCTTAGAGCTTACATTTTTATACGGTGTTATGTCTTCTAAATTATGAGAAATTCCAATAAAATGTTTGTCTTTATCATAGACAGGAAGTAATCTAAATCGCCACCAGTTTTCGCCTTCATGTTTTTCTACCTCAATGGTTTCTCCAGCCAATACTTTTTCATAAAGCTGTTTAAATTCTTCTTGGTATTTAGGCAATATAAAATCTATCAATAAATCTCCTTTTTGAGGTTCTTTTCCAAAAATTGCCCTGCATATATCCTTCGTAACTTGATTAGTACGGATAATTCTTAAATCTTTACCAATAAAACTTTCTGAATAATTACTGCTCTCATACAAAGAATCAAGCATGTTTAGTGTATATTCTTGTGCTTGTATGGCTTCTTTTGCTGATAAATGAATTTCAAGTTGTTCAATAACTAAATCAGCTAGAGATGTGAGAATTTCTTTTTCTTTTTCAGTAAGTACACGAGGTTCTTTATCCAAAATACAAAGTGTACCCAAATTATACTTTCCTTCAACTTTTAAAGGAACAGCAGCATAAAAACGTAAATCATATTCTCCACATACCCAAGAATGATTGAGAGTATTTGGGTGTTTGGTCGTATTTTGGATTTCGTAAAGCTCGTCTGAAAGAATAGCTGTTGCACAAAGTCCTTTTTCTTTAGGAATTTCTTTCACATCTAATCCTTCTACTGACTTAAACCAAATCCTATCTTCATCTACTAAAGAAATAATAGAAACAGGAACGTTGAAGAGTTGAAGAGTTGAAGAGTAAGTTTGGTAATGGCATCAAATGCACCGTCTGCAGGTGTATCTAGTATTTGATACTTTTTTAAGATATTCAAGCGTTCTTGTTCAGTCTCTAAGTTGAACATAAAATAAGAATAATAAAATTTTTGGAGGTAATAGCATTTTTTAAATATTTTATAGGGTAAACGCACGAAACTTTTTATACTGCTTTCAGTATGTTTA
>PFKD01000300.1:242-3769 GCA_002784125.1 Flexibacter sp. CG_4_10_14_3_um_filter_32_15 | reverse complement strand
GGCATACGTTGCTGGTGTGGGAAATGACCCACGAGAAAATCGTTATTTTAATATCATCAAACAAGCTAGAGATTACGATGCAAATGGCGATTATGTAAAATATTGGTTGCCACAGCTCATCGATGTTCCGAATAATTTGGTGCATACACTTTACAAACTCACACCCAAAGAACTAGGCAACTATGAGATTTATTTAGGTGGAAATTATCCTTATCCTTTAGTAAAATTGTGATTTTAAAACTTACAAACTTTGTCAGTAGTTTTTGGTAATCCAAAATAACTCTGACAATAGTTTATGTATTCAACTATTGACAGCCTTCTGAAAGGACTGTCAAAGTTTTTCTAAATAAAGTTAATCTGTTCATTTTTATTTCAATTCCAAATAAATTTGCTTTTCTCTTTCTTTAATATAAGCTCTCAAATCTTTGTAAGGAATATAAATTGGAAAAAAACGTTTTTGTGAACGGCTGTAAAGTGTCAATCTCAAATTATCAGGTAGAAAATTATAATGTTCCAAAACGGTAAGCGAATCATAAGGTTCAAATTGCATTTGATGGCGTTCTGATTCTACTTCTACGTGGCGTTTTGCTCTTGAATGAATACGTGCTTCAAAGCTATTTTGAGGGTTTTTCTTATCAATTTCAGTTTCAAATAAATGATTTAATCTAAAAACTTCATTCTTTTTTAAATCATAATTAAAGGCTACATATTCAGTTCGTTTGCTTCCTTGACGAATAAAAAACAATCCACTAATCAGATTTTTATTAGCAAAAAGGATATTATAATTAATTTCTATATCACAATTTCGGTTGCGAGAACCTGTAGTATCTAACTTTGCTAAAAATTCCTTTTGCCAAGCATTTACATGTGATTTTATGTACGTTTCATTAAAATCTTTCAGTACTTCTTCATTTTCTATTCCTGTAATTTGTGGATAATAAACACAGAGCGAACTTCCATCAGAAGTTTTGAAACGTTTGATATGATTTTCTAAGGAATAAGGAAGGATTTTTTCTTTGTAAAGAAAATCTAGTTTTTGATTGGTTTTGGCAGACTCCCAAACGCCTTTAAAATTATAATCATAATCAACTGAGCCTTTGAAATAGCCTGAAATAGTTTCGGCATCTAAAGCTGCACGCTCTTCGATAATCCATTCAAACTGCTTGTTTTTATCATTATTGGCAGCTCTGTTATTTTGATAATCTGTTGCATTTTCTAAATAAATATCTCTCCAAAAAGTATCATAAAAATAAACCCCACGCTGAAATTGAGGCGAACTCACATCAGCCGTTACACAAATGTATGCCCAAAGTGAATAATCTTTTCCTTCAATAGTTCCTTTCATACGCAGCCATTCGCCACGTTCCCATTGTGTCGAAATAGCTGTATTTTGTTGTTCTTGCTTCTCAAAAGGGCTTTTATCCCAAACAAAATAGGCATTTTTGTAAGGTAAAAAAACGGCAGAAGGTTCTTGCCAACTTCCTATGGCTGGATGAGTGGTTTGAGAATAAGTAAGGCGAGTAGTAGTATTTCCTCCATTTTCTAAAAGATAAAAAGTATAGTTGTTTTCTTTTTTAATGAGCTTCTGAACGAGCCAAACACGCTGCATCAAATTGGCTTGATAATGAATTTGCATGCGCTCATTAGCCAAATCATACTCAAACTTAAAGGTCGGATTCATTCCTTCATAAGGTTCTATCAAAATTCGTTTTCCCTCTTTTTCAGTAAGAAGAAACCATTCTTTAGGAAATTTTTCGACAGCTTTTGCAATTTCTTTTGGCTTTTCGAATTCATCAGAAGAAGAACAAGAAATCAGAGAAAATGAAGCAATAAAAAAACTCAAAAAATAAAAACGCAAAAGATTAAAAGCCAATTTTTGAGAAATTGAATTAGAACAAGAAAAAATAAATAGAAAGTTGGATAGATACTTCAAGAGAAATAATTATTTGATAGGAAGACTTAATTTGTGTCTAATTTACAAAATACAATTTATAAAAAAAGTCTATTTGATATAAATCTCCTTTTAAGTTTTGAAATCTTGATAGGAATAGAGATATTTTATTTTTTACAAAAAACAGGATTCTCACACAATTTTTTTAATTGTTTCAAACTTGAATTCGTCTCTTTTTCAATTTTAGCTTTGTAATAAAAATAACCCAAATAACGCACAAAAGGATTTTCTCCCAAATCAATCTCTAACGTAAAATTTAGAGTTGATTCTTCAGTATTTTCAGGTATTGATTGTAACTCAAATTCTCCTTCTATATGCGCTTGATAGGTTTTGAAATTAGCAATGTATTTTAATTTTTGAAAATCAGAATTTGATGAATTTTCATTCAAAATGGATTGAATATACAATTCTGCTTTTTCATTTTTCATTTTTTGTCCTTTTTCTTTAAATTTCATAAATGCACCTACTCCTTTTGGAAACTGGGAATAGATGTATTCTGTATCAGAAGTTTCTTGCCATTCTTGCCAATACAACCATTTTTCCCACTTTGGTAAATCGTACAAATATTCAGAAATATGAGAAGAGGAAGAATTAATTTTTATTTTTTCTTCAATAAGTAAGGTTTGAGGCAGCAAAAGACCTCCATAAACAATGGCAGCAGAAATAATAAAAAGTAAAATAGTAGTTCGCATGACTGTCTTGAAATTAGGATAGATAAGTTGTAGTTTGATTTTTTTGATAAAACAAAGGTAGTATCAGACACCGTAAAGGATATGAGGTGTGAAATTTTATAGTGTCTTTTCGATATTTTTTTACCAAAAATGACAAACCCTCTAAAATGCGTTTTAATTCATTTTTAATATTTTTATCCAAAAAAAAACTTCTTTTTGTGCAAAAAAATAAGTAATTGTTTTGAAAAGTCATTGATTTTGAGTAACTTATGCTAGAGGAACAAACTCTCAAACAAAACACAAACTAATTTTATAAAAAATACCTACACACTAAAAAAAATAACATTATGATTGCAACTGCAAATCCAGCTACTAACAAACATGTACAGAATTACCTGCGTGGACTGGCTGAAGAAGTCAATGGAAAATATACCGATTATTCGGACGATACAATTATCGTAACGATTCCTCTTAGTGATGGACGTTACCAAAATGTAAAAGGATATATCATTCCTAGAGGTGACGGAGTGATGTTGGAGTTTATGTCTAAAGTTTGTAAAATGGAGGATTATCCAAATATTAGCCTAGCAGAACTTTTAGAACTCAATAATGGACTTTGCTATTCCAAAATATTACTCAAAGATGGCTATGTAGAAGTTGGTTCTTCTACTAAATACGAACTTTGTACGTATGACCAAGTGCGTTATATGATTTTTGAGGTGGCACGAGTAGCCGACGAGTTGGAACATCGTTTTACAGGCGCAGATGTCTATTAGAAAAATATTTACTCTCTATCCCTTTTTATAATAGTACTACTTAGAAATTCTTATTCATTTTCAAAGAATTGAGTAAGGATTTTTCTTTGGCTCTTATCTAATATTGGACTGATAATAAATAAGTATCGT
>PFKD01000300.1:0-209 GCA_002784125.1 Flexibacter sp. CG_4_10_14_3_um_filter_32_15 | reverse complement strand
TTTTCCATAGCGCAGGGTTTGCAAACCCTATCGTTTACCCACAAGTTTAAAACCTGCTTTTTTTAAAGTAAAATAGCCAAAATATTGGAATTGCGTAGGGAAAAGGCACGTCTTTTCCTAAACATATTGTGTATTTAGGTAAAACATAAAATGCAAATACAGGAAAAGACATGTCTTTTCCCTACAAATACAGCATTTTTATTCAAAAT
>PFKD01000291.1 GCA_002784125.1 Flexibacter sp. CG_4_10_14_3_um_filter_32_15 | reverse complement strand
TGCAAATTGAATTTACTCTGATAGTTAAAGTGTGTTTAAACACACTGAAAGCAGTATAAAAAGTTTCGTGCGTTTACCCTATAGTTCTGCAAAAGACAGATTCTATAAGAAACATTTTATTAATAACATTTGATGACTTTTGAATTTACATGACTAAATCTGGAAAACGAATTCCAAAAATAGTTGTGCCTTCGATGAGCATTGCCAAAATAAGCCAACAAACAAAAATAGTAGGAGCGATAATAGCAAAAATAAGATACTTTGCTTCGTGTTTAAGGTGCATAAACTCAGCTACAATATAACCAGCTTTTACGAGTGTGAGCAAAATAAATACTACATTTCTATAAATACTTGAAGGAATAGTAAAAGCAATAACATATTCTACTGCCGTAACGATAGCCAAAATACCTGCTACCATCCAAATTTTCTTGATATTCTTAGCTCTTTGTTCTTTTGGGCTAAGTGATGAATCTACGTGAGCCATAATTTTATGTTTTTATAATTGATATAATATGTAGAGCAGACTTTAGTCTGTTTGTATTACTGTAGAATAGACTTTAGTCTGTTCAGTATTCGTTTATACAAGATAGAAAAATGTAAATACAAATACCCAAACTAAATCTACAAAGTGCCAGTACAATCCTACTTTCTCTACCATTTCGTAGTGTCCTGTACGACGATAAACGCCC
Organism: Flexibacter sp. CG_4_10_14_3_um_filter_32_15; assembly: GCA_002784125.1. Taxonomy (GTDB): domain Bacteria; phylum Bacteroidota; class Bacteroidia; order Cytophagales; family Bernardetiaceae; genus Bernardetia. Next base: position 3,125 of record PFKD01000291.1, on the reverse strand, counting down.
ATTACTACATTATAAAAAATAAGAATATTAAGGATTACTCCAATAAGAACGTGAGTACCGTGGAAACCTGTAATAAAGAAGAAGAAGTCTGCAAAAAGAGGTGGTCCATATTGGTTTTGAGCCAGACTAGCACCAAAATAAGTTCCTTCTACCAATTTATCTCCCATAAACATAGTTGTTCCGTGGATAAAGTGACTCCATTCCCAAGCCTGACAACTAAGAAAAGCTACACCACCTAAGATAGTCCAAAGCATCCATTTTTCTACTTCTGCTTGTCTTTCGTCTTCATTAAGTGCGGGGCTATGTCCAGCCTCAACAGCCAAAACCATAGTAACACTACTCATAATCAAGATAAATGTCATGATACCAACAAATACAAGAGGTGCATCTACACCATGAAAAAGAGGTATTGAGTTAAATACTTTCTCTGGAATAGGCCAATATTCTTGAGAAAAAACAAATTCATCTGGTTTTCCTTGAAAAGAAGGAAACGCAAAACGAGCTACTCCATACGAAATAAGGAATGCTCCAAAGGTAAAGACATCGGAAAGGAGGAAAAACCACATCATGAGTTTTCCATAACTTGCCTTTAATGGTTCGTTTCCACCATCCCAAATATTGCGTACAGGCGCATTTATTTGGGGTTTAGTAGATTCTGCAATAACTTCTGCTGCCATTGTATAAGTTGTATATAGATTATTGTAATAAGATTTTTTAATAAAATAAAAGCAAGACCATTTTTGTTTTGACTTTTAGTCTTATTTTGTCTTAGCTTTAAATTTAATTTATAGTGTAAAATTAGTTAGAAAACTGCAAATTTCCTTATGTTAGGCAATTAAAATACAGATTTTTTTCTAATTTAGAAACAGTAAAGAGTTTAAATTGTTGAAAATCAGTTTGTTTAAAAGTTTTTTACTTCTTTTTTTACTCAAAATTTTTACGATTTTTATTCTAAATAATATGCCTACTTCCCAAATAAAGAAAATTTACGTAAAAAATATCGCTCTTATTCGCTTTTTGTTTAGCCTTCTTGTCAATGGTTTTACCTTTTTTGGGATTATCGTTTGGAAATGGAATTTTTTTACCATCATTTATCTCTACTGGTTTGAAGAAGTAATTCGTATTATTTTCAGATTAGTAGAAAACAGAATTATTTATACCAAAAATAGCATTTCTCAAGCTGAATTCAAAGTACAACAAAGAGCCACTAGAGCTATGCTTTTTCCTATGTTCGTTTATTTTATCTTTATTATAGTTATTGTAGGAATGATTGCTGCGCCAAATAATGATGTTGTGATAGATAATCTATTGACAGTATTTTTTAAAAATATGGAATTTAATCTCAATTTACTTCTAGCAGTTGTGAGTGAAATAGTGATTTTGGTTTACTTGGTTAGAAGATATAATAAAAATAAATTTGATAATCAAAGTGAATTGAGCAGTCAAGAAAATACTCAAGAACATAAAGAAGAACAAGCAAAAAAAATCAAAACACCTTACCAAAGTCTGTTAGCTCAAAATCAACCTGCTCTACTTTCTACTCAAATGTTGGTCTTGCATGTTTCCATTGTCTTGGGAACACTTCTATATTTTGCAGCTAATACAGACAAATTACCTATTCAGATTGATATGGGAAAAGCTGGAGAATTTGCTTTTGTGATTGTTTTTGCTTCTGTACAGACGATAGCTGAGGTTTTGGCTTTTGCGAAAGGTAGAAAAAAATGATTTTAATTTTTATTCTCCTTTTATTCTCTTCACTTGGTAGAGCCAAGGAAGAGTAGTTTTTGTTTTGCGAAGAAGTAAGTAAATAGACAATTTAAAATAAAGTTCATTAATTTTGTATAACTTCTTAAGTTTTCAAAATTGTAGTATATTTGAATTTCAAATAGGAATACATAGCAGGATGCCGAATACATAGCCGTCACTTGGCTTGAGTCAAGCGACAGCCGTTATTTTTTACTCATTTTTCGACAGCCGAGGCACAGCTAGGGAAAATTTAATGTACTGCTAATTCTAAAGATTTGTTAAAAAATCTTCAAACAAAATCACTTTTCTAACCCCCTTTTTTCTAATTCCCCCATCTGGTTCGTAGTGTCCCACTCAATGCTATCAACTTAAGAGTTTTATGTATTGCTCGTTAGGACACGAGCACTGGTAGAGTTAATTCTATCTTCGAAGAATGGATCATTTTACAAAATAAAATTTTGTCTTTAGACAAAAAATATATCCGTTGCTCGTGTCCCCACGACCAACCTAACAAAATAATTCCTTAAACTGACAGCATTGAGCGAGATGCTACAACTAGTGGAGGAATATTTGCCCCGATTACAAAGTCTATCATTTTGAAAAGATATATTTATGTTTTTCTTGTTGTCAAGCGAGGTTTCTAGCTGTTTGCCATTCTTTATCATTTTGAAGGTCAATAGTTTTCAAATCTTCCAAAATATCTTTTGCAGCCGATTTTAGAATTAACGTTTTTGTAAACTCTTTTACAATATTTTTCGATTTCTTCTTGCCCAAACGTTTTGACAAAATTTTCTTCTAATTGTATCTTAAATTCTACCATAGTTTTATAGTTTTGATTGTATAAAAAAATATACGCATTTTGTAGTTAATTTGTTATAAAAATAAATTATTTTATTTTTGCTATTACTCATTTTTAACAAGGGATTTATATGTATTTGGCTTCTAGTCGTGTATTTTGATTGTTTTAATTAGCAATAACAAATCTATAAAAAAGTTACCAAGAATAAGAAATACCAGTATATGAAAAAAGGGTGCATAACAAATTAGCTACGCTGCTCTTCGGGTGTCGCTCACTCAATTTGTATTATGTAGGGAAAAGGCTTACCTTTTCTTTCTATACAGGTATTTTTTTTGATACAAACAGCTAGTTTAGGAAAAGGCTTGCCTTTTCCCTACAAAAAACGACAATTTGTTAGACACCCATAAAGAGTATAAGTTAGTTAAGCAAAGATAAGATTTTTAGATAATACAATTTCAATAGAAATAACAAACCTTTATAATTCAAATAGGGTAAACGCACGAAACTTTTTATACTGCTTTCAGTGTATTTAAACACACTTTAACTATCAGAGTAAATTCAATTTACAAAGTTAAAAACT
>PFKD01000278.1:467-3801 GCA_002784125.1 Flexibacter sp. CG_4_10_14_3_um_filter_32_15 | reverse complement strand
GGTACGAGTTTCTCACTCTAAAGAGTAAGCTACTTTTTTGAAAGCACAAAGGTAAAAACTTTTATTTTAAATAACAAACTAAATACAAAATTAATTCATCTTTTTTATTTTCAATCTTCATCTTCCCTCTTTTTACCTACCGTGCCCTTTCAGCGTTTCTGAAAGGGAATGCAAAGGTAAAAGGTATTTTTTAAACTACCAAATTTTAATTCTAAATTTTTGAAAGTTTTTTTTTTGTTTTGCTTTTGCTTGATTTACAAACACAAAGACTAAAGTCTTTGGCACGAGTTTCTCACTCTAAAGAGTAAGCTACTTTTTTGAAAGCACAAAGGTAAAAAATTTTATTTTAAAAACAAACTAAATGCAAAATTAATTTATTTTTTTATTTTCAATCTTTATCTTTTTACTTACTGTTTCCCTTCAGCGTTTCTGAAAGGGAATGCAAAGGTAAAAGGTATTTTTTAAACTACCAAATTTTATTTCTAAATTTTTGAAAGTTTTTTTTTGTTTTGCTTTTGCTTGATTTACAAACACAAAGACTAAAATCTTTGGTACAGTTTCTCACTCTAAAGAGTAAGCTACTTTTTTGGAAGCACAAAGGTAAAAACTTTTATTTTAAAAACAAACTAAATACAAAATTAATTCATCTTTTTTATTTTCAATCTTTATCTTTTTACTTACTGTTTCTCTTCAGCGTTTCTGAAAGGGAATGCAAAGGTAAAAGGTATTTTTTAAACTACCAAATTTTATTTGTAAAAATTTGAAAGTTTTTTTCGTTTTACTTTTTCTTGAATTTTAAATACAATCCCAGCCTAAAGGCTACGCTACATTTGTCTATTCCCCTCGTTTGGGGAGTGCAAAGGTAAGAACCTTTTTTATTCCTGCAAACTATTTCTATAAAAAAATCAACCTTTTTTGAAGAATTTTTTGTTTTGCAAGTCTTAAATTAAATCAACTATTTGATTATAAATGAGTTACAAATAAGAAGGTGCAAAAATTTAGATTTATCATTAATCCTAAATTATTACGATTTACTAGTATCTTTCCATTTCCATAAGTACATAGCTGCAAAAGTTCGGTAGGGTTTCCATTTTTCAGCGTGCGTATTCATTAATTTTATCAATTCCTTTCCTTTTTCTTCTGTTTTGAGGAGTTTTTGGATGGCTTGTTGGATTCCTAAATCTGCAACAGGAAAAACATCTGGTCGCCAAAGTGTAAACATTAATAACATCTCTACTGTCCATCTTCCTACTCCTTTTATCTGTGTCAAGTATTCTATTACCTCTTCATTGCTTTTCTGATTGATAAATTCTATTGAAATATCGTTGTTTTGAGCAAATAAGGCTACTTCTCTTATATACGTTATTTTCTGTTTTGATAATCCTACCGATTTTAAGGTTTCAATATCAGTTTCTAATAAAACAGTAGCATTTGGAGAAACTCCATCAAACAAACCTAGAAACCGTTTATATATAGTATCGGCTGCTTTTACAGAAAGCTGTTGGGAAACAATCGCTTTACTAAGAGAAGTCATGATATTTACTTCACTCTTAATTCCTTCATCTTCTAAATCTTTGAATGTATTTATTTCTACACTTTCTAATACAGGAATAAAGAGAGGGTCTTTTGATAGGTGTTTTTTAGCTTTTTGAAGCATTTTTTTATTGAATTTGTGTTTTTAGTTTTGATTAGTCTAATGAATTCATCTTTATCCATTCTCTAAGATATTTAAAAGGAAAAGGAATAACAGTAGGATTACCTTTCTTAACAAAATCTACATCCATTGTTGGTAATAATTTATTAAAAAGTATTTTGCTTTTATCTCCATTTAATTTTCTGACAGGCTTTATTATTCTAATGTGAGTAGCTGTACTGAAAGAAGATTTAATTTTATCAGAATACTCTCCTGCGAAATAATATGCCTCTTCTTTTTTTTTATCTTCATGATACTGAATGCCAATCTTCGATTTATTTATTTCTTGTTTTATAATGCGAGGGTGCAAAATATCTTCTATACCTAAATACGTAAAAGAGTTATCACGATAAAAAGTATTAAATTTCCTTTTTAGAGAACTTTTATTTATTCCATTCTTATCTTTCACTAATTCACTAGCTATTAAGTGCTTTTCAAATAATCCATTTAGTCTAGCTTTAGTAATTGTTTTGCCAAACTCCTTTATATCTCCACATATGTCTTTTAACACTTCTTTATACTCGTCTGTCTTTTGTTGCATGATAAAATTGCTAAACATTCTAATTAAATTTTGCACCTCAATTTCAGTATCTTCACTTCCTCTTTCAAACTCAAGCGCAATTTCTTCTATTTCTTGTAATGTAATTATTGGAGTTCTATAAATAATGTTTATATCTCCCTCATCAGAAATTATTAACCCCTCAATATTACCTGTTTTATATTTATTTGATTCATCTTCTTCCATATACTTTTCTTGATACTCTTTGTGAAGTTGGCTACTAAATAAATCATGTCCTTTACAAACTTCAAAGTCAAGTTCTCCGTCTTCTCCTACTGTCATTAGATAGAAAGTAATTATGTATTTTTTTTCTTCTCCATCAAGAGTTCCTATTTCCTTCTTTTCTTTATGTAAAAAAGTCCACTTTCCAAACTTCCAATCTATAATTGATATTTTCTTTTGCTTCAAATCATTTTTGATAAACGCTTCTGTAAGTAGATAATTTACTTTCTTGTTGTTTTTGTCTAACTTAAATTTATCAGTAATATGTTGTACTACATATTGCTCCTTATTTTTCTTGTTTGATTTATTGAAATGCTCATCTTTAATTTTATTTTTTTCATCTTGATAATATTTTTCTTCTCTTATTATTCTGATGTTAATATCATCAATCTTGCAAGGACTAATATTTACATTCTGACATTCATACTGTTTATCTTTTTTTAGAACCTCCTTAATTTTTTTGCTAAGGTCTTCTATTTCTTTATTCTCTTTCAAACTTTCTGCAACATCAATATTTATTTGTTTCTGTTTAAAAAAATCCATTACTCTAGTATCTTTATTTGCATTGCTTTTTTCATCAATACTTTCTGTAAAAGGACGTTCACAAAATTTGATAGTCATATAATCTGATAGATGACTTTTGGCTTGTTTTAATAATTCGTCTAATACTCCACTCTTAGACTCCTTAAAAGACTCTACATTTCCTGTACTAAAATTGAAAAAAGGTATTGTACTTCTAGTATTTTCAAATTGAGCAATTATAAAAATATCTTTATTTTTACTATTGCCAAAGTGAGGTTGCATAGTTCGCACTTCGTCATTACTGATGATATATTGCGCTCTTTTTTTAACCGAACCTT
>PFKD01000278.1:0-432 GCA_002784125.1 Flexibacter sp. CG_4_10_14_3_um_filter_32_15 | reverse complement strand
TTGCGATTCAGTTACTGAGTGTAATTTTTCATGCATTTCATTGACTTCAGCATTAGTCAATGTCCTTTCAAGATGTCGATAGGTAACTCTGAAAGTATAGCTGGTCTTATTCTTTCCAAATTTTTCTTCATTTTCATATCGATCCACTAACTTAACTTCTTCGACATATTCATCTCCTATAACGTCCCTAACTGATTCGTAATAAGCATTTAAATTGAAGTTATTTTTATCTACGATAAACGAAATATCTCTTACCACAGAAGGAAACTTGCTGACAGATTTATAGATATTATTCAAATCTTTTAATTGCTTAGTTATACGCTCATCTTTTGACCAAAGCAATCTGATATCAGGAAGTTTCATTTTTAGCATGGCTAATCTATCCACGCCAAAACCAAATGCCCAACCATTATAAATATCTGGGTCGATATT
>PFKD01000213.1 GCA_002784125.1 Flexibacter sp. CG_4_10_14_3_um_filter_32_15 | reverse complement strand
TTGTTTTAATGGATAATGGTTTTTAAGGCCAAGCACGACATTTTGACAAAAACAAAAGAAATTGAAAAAAAAACACACTTCAAAGCCTTTAAACCTAATTTTTATCTTTTCTACCTTTCTCAAAAGTACATTCTAAAAATGGATTTTCAAAATTTAAAAGCCTTTTTTTAAAGTCTCAAATTTCTAAAAACACGTTTTTAGCCGATTTTCTGAAAATTAAGACTTTCTCTAAAAAATAAGTATCTTTTTATCTTCTACAGAATCCAAAAAAGCCGTATTATTACCTATCATATACGTATCTCTTAAAGTTTTTTTCGAAATCGGCATAAACAAAATAGTATCATCATTATCGTACTCATCTTGGATTTGCTGCAAATAATCCTTTATCTCATGGTACTTTTCAATACTTGTCTTTGCCATAAAAATAGACTTCTGAACACGACGACAACCTCGCTCTTCCAAATGTTTTGAAATATGAGTTCGGATTCTGTCTTCAGAAATATCGTACAAAATCAAATAAGTCATACAAAATAAATTTAGATTTTAGAAAGTAAAATTTAGGAGTAACTGAAAACGCTATAAAAATTATAAAACCTTTTTTATTACCATCACAATCAATAAAAAAAGTAAAATCACTACCAAAACCATTACAAAAGGAATAAAAAAATCTAAAACTTCAAATCTATTACTAGGCGAACTAACAACTCCTCGTTGTTTTCGATTGTCTTCCCTCAATTTTTCTAGTTCCTCTCGTTCTTTTTCTACTAAAGAATTTTCATTATCTCCCTCTTTTTTATCGCCATCATACAAAATAGGCAGCGTTTCAGTTACTTCTTTTGCAATACTTTTGGCTATTCGTTTGGCTTCCTCTGGTGTAAGCTGAATCAAATCCGAATCTGGAATCGCAGGCAAATCATTTGCATACTGTTGATAAATACTCACCTCTGCATACAACCAATATTTTACACCTTTATGCCCCGAACAAGCACCTGCTCCTGTTGTGTTCTGTCGAACTCCATCTCTACAAATACAACCTATTCGCTGCATTTGTCCTCTTTCCTGTGCAAAAACAAACGAGGAAAACGAAGAACCAAAAAATAAAACAACTAATAGTACAAAAATTAAAGCAACTAAATTATGATTTTTCATGTAGATTTTGAATTGATAAAAAAGCAAAATAAAAACAAAATAAATCTTTAACACTTACCCCAACTCACTCACTCAACCCCAAAAAAAGCTGCGCCAAACTCTGAGCATCTAACTGAATATGATGCAAACGACTTCTTCTGACGTTCTTTTGTGGGATTACCTCGTGCAGATAGTCATGCAGAGCTTTTACAAACTTCCGTTTTCCATTTCCGTGCAACCACACCCCTTGTTCTCCTTTCGGAATAAAATCTTCATCTTTGAAAGAATAACTCTGACACAAACGAAAAGCCACCGTATCTACCCAAATCCGATATTTTTCGATTAAATCAAAAGCCAAAGTAGGCGCACTATTGTATTGGTCGGCGTGTAAAATTCCAAGCGACGGATCAAGCCCTGCACGAATCAATGCACCCTGTACATAGCCGTACATCATACCATATCCGTAATTCAGAAGGCAATTAAATTTGTCTTGTGCAGGTCGCATACTTCGTCCATCAAATTGATAACTATGAGGCAACGAATACGAAAGAGCTTGAAAATAAATACGTGAAATACTCCCCTCATGTCCCCGAAACGAATCTTTCCAATCATTTTCCTTTTTTTTGATGCGTTTGATAGAAATGGCTTGTAAGTTTTCTTGAATCGTAGTCATTTGCTCAATCGCATCAGCAAGTCGCCTTTGTGTGGTTGCTCCATTGGGCAAAACTCCATAACTGATTTGATGTAAAAAGGCAATTTGATTGCTAATTTTTTCTATCAACGTCGTTTTTATCCATTGAATAGGCTTTGTGTGCGTAGAATAAATGGCTTGATTACGACGAATAAGAGGCGTAGAACCAAATTTATTATTCCAAATTCTTCCCTTTGCTGTTCCGTGATAATCGGTAAAAATAATTTCAATATTATGAGAGAGAGCAAACAAAATCACATCGGTAGTAAGTAATGTCCCTTTTGCCAAAAAAATAGTATCAATATCTTCTGCCGAAATTTTCTGAATATCATTTTCTGTTCTGATTTCAAACATATTTTGGCTTTTCTTCAAATATGTTCCTTTGGTATGAATGACTATTTGCATTTTTTTTAGATTTAAATAAACCTATAAGGTTTTTAAAAAACCGTATAGGTTTGGAGGGTTATTTATTAAATAATGCAACAATAGTAGCTATCACAAAAGCCAAAACTGTATCGACCAAATAACCACAAAGCGGCCATACAAACAAAAATACTAACGTACTTCCAAAACTGTGTGGTTCTATCCAGTTCCAAGCCATATAGCCCGAACCTAACCAAGAACCAATAGTAACCACGACGAATAAAAATGCTATACCTGTACCTTCTGATGAATTGCTCATTGTAATAAATAATTAGAGTTTGAATAAATAAATTAAAGAACTTTATTAATTACTCTAAAATCACTAAAAAAGATACATTTCATTTCATTTCAAGAAATGACGTGAAATATCATAAAACAAACTACTTGTAATAAAAAAATAAAATTTAAAGTGTAATTTTGAAAATGAATTTTTATCTTACCAAAAAATAAATTACTCACTTCTAAATTTATCACATGTCAGATTATTTAATTCGCTATCGAAAAGCTATTGATTTTCTAAAAACAGAAATGAATTATTCGTATATCCTTATTTCTGAAAAACTAGAAAATCATAAAAAACAAATTAGAGACAAAAGACAACTTCCTGCCACTTCTTCATCACAACTCAACAAATATTATAATGACACCAAAAAATTTACGGTTCAAAAACCGTTGATTAGTCTAGTAGAATCTTATTTGGGCTCTTTGAGAGTAACTTGGAATGAACAATTAAAAAACTATGAATTTGAAGAAGGAGCTGTTTATGAGGAAGAATTTGTACTCAAAAGACCTTTCAAAAATGTAAAAGGGGCGTATGAAATGTATCATTTATCTTATTTTTCGGATACCATTCTCAAAAATATTATTTGGATAGATGAAGAAGGAGAAATTACGATAGATGCGTATAGTGCCTGTACACACAAGGGCAAAGCTGAAATTTTTAGAGGAAGTTTTTTATCTATCCAGATGCACACACTTATCCATGAAGATGGAGGAGAAGAACCTTTTTACTATCAAATTTTTGCAAACCTAAACGGAAATATTCAAAACGGAGAAATTTTTCACTTTTTCGGAATTTCTACCACAATTTCAATTACCGATGAAGCTATGGCAAACAAACGAGTGTTTATAAAATTATCTAATGATGAAAACGAACAAAATCAAGATTGGGTTCATGAGTTGCTTTATATAGATGATGATGAAGCCATGCAAAAGCTCAATGAATCAAAAGCTGGAAAGTTAGCCGATTATTTAATAGAAAATTCAAGTATAATCATTAAAGAAAAAACCAATCAAAAACTATGATAAAATCAATTTGAAATAGCTTGAAACGTTTTGAAATGAAACGAAACGAGCAAAAATAAATGATAAAAAACTGATTTTCAGCAACTTAACAATAAAAAAAGACTATTACTAAAAAGTGATAGTCTTTTTTTATTTCATATCATGTCCCATCCTAACATAGCGTTACACAATTAATTTAATTATGGAACGTAATTATGTAAAACGAACTCAAAAAGATTATACGATGCAGTTCAA
>PFKD01000054.1 GCA_002784125.1 Flexibacter sp. CG_4_10_14_3_um_filter_32_15 | reverse complement strand
CTTGTCTTTGTATTTTGCTACCAATAGGAAGTTCCTACGGAACAAATTGTATGTCCCACAAAAATTGTCAGATAACCATCGTTTTTAACAGGCTTTGAACCTGTTTTCAAAAACAGACTATGAATATAACTACAAAAAATCCAAAGAACCCTAATTCGAAAGGAAGAGTTTTGGTCGCCATGAGTGGTGGAATTGATAGTTCGTTGGCAGCCGTTTTGTTGCACGAACAAGGGTATGAAGTCATCGGAATGACGATGAAAACGTGGGATTATGCTGCTTCGGGTGGCAATATGAAAAAAGAAACAGGCTGTTGTAGCTTAGATTCTATCAATGATGCCCGTTCTATTTCGGTTGATTTGGGTTTCCCTCATTATATTTTGGACATTCGTTCCGAATTTGGCGATTACGTCATCGATTATTTTACAGAGGAATATATGGAAGGCAGAACGCCAAATCCGTGTGTACTTTGCAATACGCATATCAAATGGGATGCACTTTTAAGACGTGCCGATAATTTGGGTTGTCAGTATATTGCGACGGGGCATTATGCCAATATTAGAGAAGAAAACGGACGTTTTGTAGTTTCGAAAGGTGTTGATACCAAAAAAGACCAATCGTATGTTTTGTGGGGCGTTTCGCAAGAAAGTTTGAGTAGAACGATGCTTCCATTGGGCAATCTTACAAAAGCACAAATTCGTCAAATGGCATTGGATAGAGGTTTTGATGAGCTTGTCAAAAAATCAGAATCGTATGAAATCTGTTTTATTCCAGATAATGATTACCGTAGTTTCTTGAAAAGAAGAGTTCCTGATTTAGAAGAAAAAGTAGGACAAGGAAATTTTGTCATGACGACTGGCGAAATAGTTGGAAAACATGAAGGTTATCCGTTTTATACGGTCGGACAACGCAAAGGATTAGGCATTGCACTCGGCGAACCTGCTTATGTAGTTGAGATTAAAAAAGATACCAATGAGGTTATTTTGGGTTTCAAAGATGATTTGTATAGAGATGGAATGATTGTCAAAAAATTAAACCTTCAAAAATATGCAACCATTGAAGGCGATTTGCTGACCACTACAAAAGTTCGTGTTCACCACGCAGGAGCACCAGCAACAATCACACAAAGCGAAGATGGACAAGAACTTACCGTTCTTTTTCACGAGCCTGTCGATGCCATAGCACCAGGGCAATCTGCCGTTTTTTATGATGGCGATGATGTCATTGGTGGAGGTTGGATAGTTTCTTCCTTCCAACAAATTGGAAACGAACGCATAGAGAAAAATTTGTTTCCTACGGAGGTGTATAAGCCTAAAGTGGTTTAAATAAAAAATTCAAAATTGTAAGACCACTTGATAAAAAATATTAAGTGGTTTTTTTCTTGGGTAAAGATTTTGTATTTTTACTCATCAATTTATCATTTGCTCAAAAAATTAGAATTAATTCTACTATAAATCCATGCTAAAAACAGAAGAAGAGAGTCTTACAAATCAAACTTATTTTACAGAACCATTGCAGACAAAAATATCGGTCTGGGATAAATCTGTCAAAGTGGAAGAAAATGGATATTATTGGAAAAAATATCCTGTTTTTCAAAAAGGAAGTGATGTTTTATCTACAAAACCTAGTGTAGTAGAGTTGTTTTGTGGTTGTGGGGGAACGTCATTAGGTTTTGAAATGGCTGATTTTGAGATTGTGTTAGGTTGTGATATTCATACTCCCTCTATACAAACTTTTAAAAAAAACCACCCTTCTGTTTCAACAATAACAGGAGATATAAAAAATGTTAATCCTAATGTAATTAAGCAATTACTAAATGGTAAAGAGCTTGATGTTCTGATTGGAGGTATTCCTTGTCAAGGGTTTTCATTGAATAATCGTAAAAGACACGAAGATGATGACAGAAACTTTATGTATAAAGAATTTATGAGATTTGTAGAAATTCTTCAGCCCAAAGTTGTTGTATTAGAAAATGTTTCAGGAATGAAAAGCACAGGGGATTTTGTTCGTCAGATTGAAGAAGAATTAGGAAAAGTAGCCAAAATGAATATAAAAAGTAAACTTCTTTACGCTCCTGATTATGGTGTTCCACAAAGAAGAACTAGACTTATATTTGTTGGAATTAAAGGAAAAGAATTTAATTTTGATAGTATTATAAAAACTCATGGAATAGATAAAGACAATCCTTATGTTACAATAAAAGAAGCTATTGGCGATTTACCTTCTCTAAAGCCTAAAGAAACAAAAGAAAATTATAAAACAGAGCCTTTTTCTCAATACCAAAAACTAATGAGAAAAGATAAATCGGATAAACTAACTTGTCATACTGCCCCAAATCATCCTAAAAGTACAATAGATAGAATTAAAAATACAAAGCCAGGCGAACCTATGTATCCAAAATTTAAACAGAGAATTAGGCTAGATTGGGATATACTTAGTCCAACACAAGTTTCTGGAGGTATTAGACCTCAATTTCAACTTGGACATCCAGAAGATGATAGAGGATTATCAATTAGAGAACGTTGTAGAATTCAAAGCTTTCCAGATAATTTTGTAGTAGAAGGTGGAATTGTTCAAGGAAGAGTACAAACAGGAAATGCTGTTCCTCCTTTATTAGCGAAAGCAGTAGCATTAGCAATTAAAAAATATTTATAATGAAATATAGAATTTGGTATAGTACAGAGAGTTTTGCAGATTTTATTATCGCTAATACAAATCTAAAGAACAAAATATATACAAAGAAAAAAATGTATGAAAGTGATGCTAACAACTCTAAAAACTTTCATACAATGCCTGACCACATTAAGAAGATATTATACCTAGATGCACCTGATTTAATTATTGAAATAGATCATGAGCCTATTTTTTCAGTAGAAGTGTCTACTGAAGCAGGTACAGGACATAATGTTTTTCAGAGGTTTGCTCGTCTTGCAGCATCGGTAGAAAATAATGTTCCTTCTTTTTATATTTATCCAGAAGCTGTAATAATAACACGACAAAATACTGCTCCAAGATGGGACAAAATTAATCCTTTAGTTTTTAAGGCTTTAGATGATGTAATGAGTATTTACAAAATACCTTCATTGTTTTATTATTTTCCAACAGACTATCCACATGATGCTGTTACCTCTCCTAATTTACTAAAAAAAGGAGTTAAATATGACCAAAATAGAAATTATGCAGGGAGTCCATTAGCAACAGATTCAGAAATGCAACTCATGTTTTCTGCTATGAATGAAATTATTGGTGTAGTAGAAAACCAAGGAGTAATTAGAGGAAGAGAAAATCTATTGAATAAACGACTAATAATAGATAGAAGAACTTTTATGAATCAAGAATTTATAGTCAAAGGAGGTACTATGAATACTTCGCCATTATCTGCAACATTAAAAATTCCGACTCAGTATTTATTAAATTATCTAAGAAAACACGAAAATACACATTATCAAATAGGAGAACTGCTAAAAAGTAGAAATGAAACAATTATTTATAAAGTAGATGCAAAATTTAGAGGCGACCCTTATCCTGGTGCTTTGGCAGCTATTGATTATTTATTATGTCGTGAAGGAAAATCTTTTGAAGAGAGAAAATATAATTTAGTAATGGTTTGGGGAAATCTTACGATTGATAATGTAAACAACACATTAAATATTATTAGCACAAAAAGTACGATTAATGATTTTATATCATCAGTTCAAGCAAGTGAGAATAAAAATATTCTATCAAAAGAATATAGGTTATCTGACAATTTTTGTGGAACGGTTAAAAAGTCGTAATTTTGATTATGGATAATTTACAATTATATGAAGAGTTATTGAACTTACCTTTT
>PFKD01000311.1 GCA_002784125.1 Flexibacter sp. CG_4_10_14_3_um_filter_32_15 | reverse complement strand
AACTTTGCAAATTGAATTTACTCTGATAGTTAAAGTGTGTTTAAACATACTGAAAGCAGTATAAAAAGTTTCGTGCGTTTACCCTACTTTTGTAACAGCTAATAAGAAAAGCTCAAATTATTTCGTAAATTGGCTAGACAGCGTAATTATAGTAGAAAAGAAAAAGTGTTGATTAGTTGTTGATTTATTCCAAAATATCACGAATAATTGTCAAAATTGCTAAAAAACTACATTCTTAATGAAAATTATGTAACCTAAATTATGTAATTTCAGTTCTATAATTAAAACCTAGCTAATTAATCAGAATAAAATAACTTTTTCAAACTCTGTATTTTCCCCTTATATTTATTAAGACCCTAATATTCCGAATGGCAAAACTCTAACTAATTATTTTCATGAAATCAAATCCGTTTTTATCCTTCTCTAAAAAACCACCTCAACTGTCTAGTCTATCTACAAAATCACTTACCAAACAGATTTTGATAGCTTTAGTATTTTTTATGGCATTTTCGTATTCATCGTTTTCGTATTCTCAAAATCTTCAAACTATTTCTTCGAATACAAACGAAGTGGATAAAATTGAGATTACGGAAGCCTATCCCAACCCTGCAACATATTACATTCAGTTTGATTACAGAATGACTGATAGAAACTCAGAGGGAAAAATTACAGTCTATAACCTTTTGGGAAGCGTTGTAGGAGAACACAGGCTAAACAATTATGATAATCGTATTCAAATATCGGTTGATAATCTAAAAGCAGGAATTTATTTTTATACAATTTCTATCAATAACAAAAGTCTAATTACTAAGAAGTTTATAGTAAAACATTAGTTACTAGATCGTTAGTAGATAGCTAGTAGATAGCTAATTAATGACTTTCTAAAACACTTTTACAAAACCTGTAAAAGTGTTTTTTTTATTTTTGTATAAGAAAAATTAAAACTATCCTGATTATCAGTCAATTAAATATTTTAAAATAGTAGTTTATTCTTGTTTGAGCTTGACAAAAATTGAAGAAGAAGAGCAATAAAAAAACTACTCCAACTCTATGTAACATAATTCTATATTTGATATTTATTGAAGTTGCATAAAAGCAAAGAGAACCAAATTTGCACCCATTTTGAGAGCAGCCTGTCGTTTTTCTTCTGGGTCGTTGTGGATAGAAGCATCTTCCCAACCATTTCCTAAATCTGACTCATAGGAATAAAAACAAACTAAACGCCCTTCATAAATAAGTCCAAAACCTTGTGCAGGTTTTCCATCGTGTTCGTGGATTTTTGGAAGTCCATCTGGAAATTTATAATTGATGTTATAGACAGAATGTGAATACGGAAGTTCGATAAAATCTAATTCTGGAAAGACTTTTTTCATTTCCAAACGAACAAATTTATCCATTCCATAATTATCATCAATATGCAAAAAACCTCCTCCAATGAGATAATTACGAAGGTTTTGAGCTTCCTGTGCTGAAAAAACAACATTTCCATGTCCTGTCATGTGTACAAATGGATAAGCGAAAAGCTCGGCACTTCCTACTTCTACGACTTCTTGTTCTTTGTCTATTTGTGTTCTTAAATTTTCATTACAAAATTCTATTAAGTTAGGCAAAGAAGTTTTGTTTGAATACCAATCTCCACCTCCATTGTATTTTAGTTTGGCTATTTTATAAGTAGCAGTTGGTTTTAAAATCGATTTGTTTGGAACAAATGAAAATAAAACTAGAGTAAGGACGATTAATATATATTTCATATTTGAATTACGAATTAAAAATTACGGATTACGAATACATTTTTTGAACCACAGAGTTTAAGGAGGAAGAGGAGAAATACAATTTTTATAAGAGTAAAATTTTTATTTCCTAATTTTCAATTTCTATTTTCAATTTCAATTTCTATTTCCTATTCAAGCTATTGAGAGCCATACACGAATAAAGTGCAGCCGTTTCTGTTCTGAGCCTGTATTCTCCTAAGCTAACACACTCAAAACCAGATTGTTGAGCTTGATGCACTTCTTCAGGACTAAAACCTCCTTCACTTCCAATCAAGACCAAATAATAGGCATTTTTTGTAGCACAACTTTCTAAAACGGCTGTTGTATCAGTAGGCGTATAAGCTATAAAACGCTGAATTTCTAACGTTTCTTCGCCGTGTTTCGTTTGATTTTTTCGGTCAGAATGGTATTTTTTTATAAAATCTTTGAATTCTTTAGGAGAATTTATTTTTGGAAGTGTTGCACGAAGTGATTGTTTAATAGCAGCAATACTTTTTTTGACTAAACGGTCAGATTTGAGATGATTGTATTCACTTCTACTTGTTTCGATAAATGAAATTTCATCAATTCCTATTTCGATTGCTTTTTCCAAAAACCATTCTATTCGGTCAGCACTTTTAGTAGCAGCGACAGCAATATGAATATAAAAAGGGCGTTTTGCCTCTGTATCAAATATTTGTGTAATTTCTATCAATGAATTTTTGACATTTGGGGAAAGCACTTTTCCTTTTGCTAAAATCCCCTTTCCATTTACAATATCTAAAAAATCGCCTTCTTTTACTCTAAGCGTTTTGAGGTGTTTGGCTTCCTCTTCTGGAAGTGTAATTTGAGACCCAAGTTCTAAATCAGGATAGAAAAAATAAGTATCCATATACAGTTATCAGTAAACAGTTATCAGTTACCAGTAAATACAAAAGTGATTTTGAAATTTAACTTATAATAAACATAGGCAAACTGGTTTTAAAAAATAATAATTTTACAAGCTATAAAAAAAAATTAATCCTTCACAATCATTCCAGCACATTCTACGGCTTCATTTCCTACAAAAGATTTCCAAATTTGTTTATGAGGATTGAAAATGATAGCGTATTGCCAATCATTAGAGAAAAAACGCTGTTGTGTTCCCATATCAGTTCCCGACATAAAAACAGAAAGATTATTTGGGTGTGTATGATACCAACCTATCATTTGCCATTGTTTGTTTTCATCTTTATCTAAGATTGCATCAAACTCATCTAGCATTTCTTTCCAAACTTCATGATCCATTTCTAAATAAGCCGAACTTCCTTTTGCTTGTTTGCCAGCTAGCGCTTCCTCTACTACGCCATACATCAAATTCTTTTTTTCATCAAAAAAGACTTTTCCTAATAAAACGCCTCCTTGTTCGACAACATTTTCTTTCGTTGTTTCTCCCCACGAAATGTGTTCAAAAATCTGTTTTATCGCCTTTGGTTTGATATAGAGTTTTGTGTCTTTGGCATCGTTCTTACTTTTTGAGTTGAGTGAAGGCTCAATCAAAAAAGACGGTTCAGTTTGATTTTCAGGCTTGTAGGCTTCTGAAACGGTATTTATTTTGAATTTTGACAAAATTGAAATCGTTTTTGGTCTTTGTATAGTTGAAACTAAAAAATAATATATCTAATAACAATACAGTTAAAAGTAAGCAAATTTATTGAAAATGCCGTATGTTTGTATCAAAATTTTTAAAATAGCCTTTGTTGGGTATTTTTATTTATAAAAAAATATTTCCTTTCACTTTTCCGACTTTGTTTGGGTTCTGAATCAATAAACACGTAAATTAAATTATTTAAAGGTAAAAATTCATAAAGAAGATTATCTCACTTATTGTAACTCTTTTTGGCTCTCTCATTATTGGTACAGGCTATTATTTTTCTAGTTCTTTTCCTAATCTTCAACTAATAGAATTCATAGCTGTTGTTATTGGCGTTGTGTTTTTCTTGATTATTAATTCTTTAGAAGTCTTGTCGTAGTAACAATAGTCCGTTTAGGTTTTAGCATTTAAAACGCCAAAATTTCGTATCTGGTCT
>PFKD01000293.1 GCA_002784125.1 Flexibacter sp. CG_4_10_14_3_um_filter_32_15 | reverse complement strand
TTTAAACGAGTACAATTTTTTTTTCGTGCGTTTACCCTAGAAAAACGATAACAATTTGTTTTGAGTAAAAAAATATTTGTATCTTTTAGTTAAAATTCAAAAAACTATTACTAATACTTTAAAAAGTGTACTACAATAAATTTATATGATGAAAAAATCCTTATTTCTACTTCTATTTTTTGTCTTTGGTGCTATTTATTCAGCATCGGCACAAGATAGTGTTGCGCTTATTCTGAAAGCTATCGATGAGCTGCGTTCGCAACAACGCCAACTCCAACAACAAAATCAAGACTTTGTACGTCGGTATCAAACTCTTTCCAATCAACGCCAACAAGATAGTATAAAAGTATTGGCTCTTACTGATTCTTTGAGAAGACGTTCTACTCAAATCAATTTACTTTCTTCAGATTTAGGTCTTTATAAAGAGACAGTTGAGAAAAATGATGCAATCGTAAAAGGCGTTTCTCGTCGTGTCGAACTGACAGACGAAGCTCGTTATAAAATGGTAAGAACAAATTTGATTCATTCGGCTGATTTTTTTGAAGTGCTTAATGACCGTCTGAATACACTTTATGCTATCAATCAAGTAGAAAGTTATCGCACAATGCTCAATAGCTTGAATAATCCTGCTGACGAAACGCTCGGTTTTTCATACAACGATAAAGTCATGCAGCTTATGGAGAAAAAACTAATTAGCAAAAGAGACAAAGGAGGACAAAAAATTCTCAACATTGCTAATATGCTTCTTCAAGACCCTGTTGTGAGTAATATTGCTTCTGCTACGCCTGTTGTGAATATTGCTACTTCTGTTTTGGGTTTTGTATCTGGAATTGCTGCACAACGAAAAGATATTGATGAAAAAGAAGTACAAGAATTCAAAAACGAACTAGAAAAATATACGGCTTATTATTCAAAATTGAATGTTGTGAATAGTCGTTTTGCAAATAATATTGATAATTATCAAGTTCAGACTACTAATTTGCACGATAAACTAACAGAATATGTTAATCTTCAAGCAAAAGGGTTGAAATTTGATGTCAAACTCAAAGAACCTGAAGGAAATGCAACTAATGGAGAATATTTATTAACTGTTTTCAGAACCTATAATAAATCCTCGGTTACGGCTTATTTTGATAAATTAGAGAAAGAATTTGATAAAGGAGGTAAGGTAGATTATTCAAAATTGATGATGAAATACCCTCATATTATGGAAGCCAACAAAAAAATTGAAGACGTAATCTATCTGTATAAAGAATTTGATTATTTGTATGGTCAGTATATTTCTATGATAGATGAAAATAGCCGTAATACAATCGTAATTTTACAAGGTGCAGTAGAACAGAATTTAAGTAGCGAACCTGCAAAAGTAAAAGCGCAGATTGAAATTTTGAAAAACAAAAAAACGGAAGCAGTTACAGGAATTCGTCGTGCTGTAAATCTTCCTCGTTTGAAAGATATTGTGAATACGCTAGATAGTTATTATCCAGCACTATAAAGTAGCTGACAGTTTCTAACTGTCAGAGGAGTAATAACCAATCAAAAAAATCTACCCAAATTTAATTTAGGTAGATTTTTTTGATTTATATTTATCACTTTACTTGTTCTGTTTATTTTCTTGAAAGAAAAGCAAAAGAAACATAAAGTTGAGTACTTGACATAGTAAGTTTTTGTTCTTGATTATTGCCATAATCAAAGTTAGGTGTTGCAGATAAATAACGAACACCTACACGAAAAGCACTACCACTATCATAGTTAGTAAACTTCAAACCTCCACTAAGTGAATAAGCAAAGGCAGGAGAAACTGCAGCCTCTTGCGTTCCTGAAAAAAGTCCAAGTGCTGTTCCTGTAATTTCTGGACTGCGAGCAATCATCAAACCTGCTAAAGCACGAAATTCTGGTGCAATCACTGGTGTAATCGGATAAGAAAGTTCTATACCTCCCATTAAATTTCCATATACCCAAGGTTGAGCATCGTCTATACCTGCAATATTTATTGTTCCAAAACTGACATCTTTAGCTTCCTTGTTATAAGGATTCACTTGAGCATCCAAAGAATAGGCAAAACCAATCAAAGGATGAAAATAATAAGCACCTTCGAAGCCTAAACCACCACCAAACTTAGCTTGATTTTTAAATTCATCGCTTAAAGGAAAGTTTCCATATAAAGTAAATGCACCATAACTTACTGATTCTTCAGGTGTGCTTTGACCAAAAGAAGTAGAATTTCCTACAAAAAATAAAATAGCAGCTAAAAAGAAAGATTGAAATAATTTATTTGTCATAATAAGAAGGAGTTTAAAAAAATAATTGATAAAAAATGATTCGTTTTTGATGTAATAGAAAAAATAATGCCTCAAAAACAACGAGAAAATTTTCTTTTACTAGACGAACACAATAATAACACCTTTTTTTAAATAAAGTTATGAACGAAGTGTTAAAAAATGACCGATAGTCATTTTTTAATTATAGATGCTTGATAATCAGTATTTTATTATGATAAATGATTTGTAAAATGAGTTCCAACGTTTTTAATTTAAATGTAGATAGATATTCAAGTAAGCTAAATTAGATTTTTTACTAAACATAGTCTGTGTATATTTGGTATTGAATAAAATCCAAAATAAAAACCTCAAACTAATAAAAAAAGAATGAAAATATACACTAAAACAGGCGATAAAGGAACAACTTCACTTATTAGTGGACGACGAGTATCGAAGGCAAATCTTAGAATTGAATCGTATGGAACTGTCGACGAACTCAATTCGTATATCGGAATGCTGCGTGACCAAAAGGAACTCGCACACCGAAAAGAGATTTTGATAGAAATTCAAGACCGTTTATTTACTATTGGTTCTCTTTTGGCTTCTGACCCAAAAAAAGTTTCTCATATTGCCATTCCTCAAATAGATGAAACTGATATTACAGATTTGGAAGTTGCGATTGATGTGATGAATGAAGAATTGCCACTAATGACACATTTTATTTTACCGGGGGGACATCAAGCTGTTTCATTTTGTCATTTGGCAAGAACAGTTTGTAGAAGAGCTGAACGCCGTTGTATCGAACTTCATACTTCAGAAACAGAAGGAGAAGAGAAAGGAATTGATGAAATAATTATTCGTTATCTAAACCGTCTTTCAGATTATATTTTTGTTTTGTCAAGAATGACCTCCCACGAAGTAAAAGCTGATGAAATTGCTTGGAAACCTAGAGTTTAGAATAGTGATTAATGGTTAGTTATTAGTGATTAATTGAATTGCTTTTGAGATATAAAACTGTATTTTACTTTTTGTAGAATGCAGTTTTTTATAAAAACACGTACTTAACACTATCCAAAAAATGAAAAATAGAGTTATCGGAATTGATGTAGCTCGTGCCTTAGCTGTTATTGGAATGATAGTAGTAAATTTCAAAATTATTTTTGGAGATAAGGGAACTACTTGGGTAAAATCTTTTGCTACTGTACCCTACTATTTTTAAACACAGAGTTCACAGAGGAACACCGAGAATGAATTGTAAAGTCAGCAAAGCTAAAATACATTTTTTAGAAATAAATCTCTTTCAAATTGACTTATTCAAATAGTATTTTGTATTAATCTGTGTTTTAAATTTTATTAATCCTACCAATCCTATCCTACAAAAAATAGTAGGGTACAGTATTGCAACATGAGTGACATTTTAAAAAAGGCAAATCTTTACCAAATTTTATTCTGTACAAATAGCTTTTTTCCATAAAGTAGGGTTTGCAAACCCTACTTTATGGAAAAAAGC
>PFKD01000395.1 GCA_002784125.1 Flexibacter sp. CG_4_10_14_3_um_filter_32_15 | reverse complement strand
TGATGATTAGACACTTCAAAAATATACTTTTCTTTTTTTTTATGCAAAATTTACCTTTTTAGTAGGGTAGAGTAGGTTTTATTTTAGTTGTATCTAAAGTTTCTGAATCGATTTCAATAAATTTTTGATGGGTACTGTAATAATTGTCAATAATAGATTCTATCAGAAAGAAAAGTAAATAGTCAGCTCTTTTTTTACGAATAACGCCCTTATTTTCTCTAATTCGCTCTCTAATCCAATCAAAATAATCACCTTCCTTCTCTTGAATACTCCACACAAAATCAGAGGAAACGACAAAAAACATTTGTTCAGAATCCAGCGCATTTTCTTCTGTCGTTAATACTCTAATGGAAACAAAAAGCATATCCTCTAGCTCAATTACTTTATTTGATTGCTCGTCGTCTTTGATGAGTTTTAATAAAAAATCATCTAATTTATTTTGGATAATAACTTGCCTTAATTCGTCTTGAAACTCCATTCCATAGGTATTTATCCAACGTATAGAACCATCTTTTTGTGAAGTAATTATATTGCTCAGTGCAGCATAACTACTTGTTTGATAGTCATTTTCATTGTACTGAATGAGCGTAGTATTTTCTAAAAATGTTTTTTGCATTTTAATTTTAAGATGATTATTTTATTAGATACGAATACTTTTTAAGCACAGAGAACACAGAAATCACAGAGAATAAAAATACAAATACATTTTGAACCACAGAGTAAAAGGAGAATAAAGAGAAATACAAAGCCATTATTTAGATACAATAATTTTAACTTCTAAAATCTAAATTGGTTTGCATTCTAACTTCTAAAACCTAATTTCTAAATTTATTCTACCCTTGATAAATCTTTAAAAAATCATCTTTTCTATCTCTTGCTAGACTGGCTTTAAAGCCATCGTCCATGACGATATAATTTCCTGTTCGGATATACTGACTGATTTTGTTTAGATTGACAATATACGAACGATGAGAGCGAAAAAAACAAGGATTAATTAAATTTTCTTCAAAATATTTTATTTTTTTGGTAATCAAAACACGCTTTTTATCCGTAAAAACTATTTCTGTATAAGAACCTTCTGCAATCAGATACATAATATCGTCGGCTTCTACAAACATAAGTCCGTCTGCCATCGGAAGAGCAAAACGAGTAATATATTCACCTTTTAGGTTTTCTCTTAGCGTTTCCATTCTTAGATTATTATGGGCATTTCCTGTTAGTTCAAAGCGTTTTTCTACTTTTTCGACAGCTTTTTTGAGCAGTTCTACATCTAAAGGTTTGAGAAGATAATCTACTGCCGAAACCTCAAAGGCACGGATTGCATACTCTTGATATGCCGTAACAAAGATAAGCGCAAAATCTATATTTGTAATGAATTTCAGCAGCTCAAAACCCGAATATTCGGGCATTTCGATGTCTGAAAAAACAATATCTGGATTTGTTTTATGAATAAGTTGGACAGCTTCAGGAACATTTTCGGCTTCTCCGACAATATTTATTTGTGGACAATGCTCTTCTAAAAGCGTCCTCAAAATTCGTCTTGCTCGGAGTTCGTCGTCTATGATTATAGCCTTCATAATATCAGTTACCAGTTACCAGTAAATAGTTACCAGTTAAAGGCATTTTATTTTTGGTTTGTGATTGTTGATTAATTTGTTTCTTTGCCTTGCCTAGTGATTATCTATCGGAATTAGGATTACAACTTCTGTTCCTTTTGCATTTTGATGCTCATCTTTTAAGTCATTTATCTGAACTTCAATGCTTTTATTTGAAAGAGATTGATTTTTCATAAGCTCTAAACGTTCTGTTGTAGCTTGTGTAGCAAAGGATTGATGCGTTTTTGCTTTTCGTGCATTTATTTCCATTGTTTTTTCTCTACCTACTCCGTTGTCAGTAATTTTGAGTTGAAGGAAATGAAGTTTATCTTTTTCTATTTTATCAAACGCTAGTGTTAGTTTTTTACTTCCTGTTTTATGTAAAAGTCCGTGCTTAAACGCATTTTCTAAATAGGGTTGAATAAGAAGGGGGGGAACTTCAATATCTTCTAATTCTTCTTCATCAATTTTTTCGTCAAAAATAACTTCATAATTAAATTCTTCTCCCAGTCGCAATCCTTCTAACTCAATATAAGATTCTAACAAAGTCAATTCTTTATCCAAACTAATTGTTTCTTTGGAAGAAGACTCCAAAAAGCCACGCATAAGTGTTGCAAACTTACCTAAATAATGCTGTGCATTTTCCTTTTCAGAAAGCATAATAAAATCTTGAATAGAATTGAGGGCATTAAAAATAAAATGAGGGTTCATTTGCGAACGAATAGCTTTTAGTTCGCTCATTTGTTTGGCTCTTTCTTTTTGTTCGGCTTCTAATTTTAAGGTAAGACGACGACGATTGACATACCAGCCACCACCAATAAGAAGCGAAATAGGCGCAAGTAAAATCAATCCCAAAACAGAAATCTTTGCTTGAAGAGAAGCAATTTTATTCTGATTTTCTAAATCAGAAATAATTTTTTGTTGTTCTAATTCTTTTATTTGTTGTTCTTTTTTCTCGGTTTCATATTTTTGTACCAGCTCTTTTGTTTCTTTTTCTCTTCTTTTTGTATTGACAGAATCTCCATAAATAAAGGCTTTCGATAAATAGATATATGCCTTATCCGTATTATTTTGAGCTTTATAAACTTCAGATAGCTTTATATAAGCATTGTGAAGCATTTCTAACAAATTGTATTTATTTGCTATCTGAATTGTTTCTTCTAAATAAAAAATAGCTTTTATATTGTTTTTTTGTTGTTGATATAACTTACCCAAGAGGTAAAAAGACATCGACATTTTTACTTCGCTTTTGGTATTTTCCTCAAAATAGGTCAGTGATTCTTCTGCATACTTTATCGCTAAATCTATCTTGTTCATCTCAATATAAATAGTAGCAATCATATAAGCTAGTTGTGCTTTTTTATCATTATTGCCCGTATTTTTTAAGATAGAATAAATTTTTTGAGCGTACACCAATGCCGAGTCGTATTGATTTGCCCTTCTGAGTGCGATAGAATGATTACCATAAATGCCAACAAGTCGTTCAGAAGAAACGGTATTTTCTAGCATTCGAACACCTTTTGTAGAATATTTTATGGATTTAGGGTCTTTCAAAAGACTTGTTTTGTTGGCTAATTTGATATACAAAAAACCCATCATTTCTTGTTTTTCTTTTTGAGGAATAGTTGTACTTTTTTCTGTTTTTTGTATGGCTTTTAAATTGTACTCTACGGCTAGTTTTATTTGATTATTTAGTTTGTACATATCAGCAATCAAGCTCAACGCCCTAACGATGTACTTATCTTCTTCTTTTTCTTTTTGATAAATAGCCAAAACTCGGTTGGCTAGTTCGGCTAATTCTGGCGTATATTTTTTTTCATCAAAAGCTAGTTTGACTTTCATAAAATCAAGATGAGCTTCTGCAATATCGTCTTTTTGTTCTTCAAAGTTTTGTTGAGCTTGTCGATAATATTGCTCTCTTTTTGGGGTGGAGGGGTGAAGCAAAAACAACTCTTCTAAGATTTCTAATCGTTCTATTCCTGTTTTTGCTTGTGGTAATAGCTTTTCTAAGGAGTCAATTTTGGGGTCATTTTGCCCTAGAATTGGGGAAATTATCCCAATCCAAATAAGTAAAAAAAATAGTTTTTTCATTGTAGTAGCTTGTTTTTTAAAAAAGTAAATATACCACTTTTCAATTAATTTGCTAGACACGTTTTACCATTCGTTAGGGTAAACGCACGAAACTTTTTATACTGCTT
>PFKD01000358.1 GCA_002784125.1 Flexibacter sp. CG_4_10_14_3_um_filter_32_15 | reverse complement strand
GTTATGGAAAAAACGAAACAATATTTTGCTAAGAAATGAATTAATTATGTTTTTATTACTATCAGTCCAAAATCTATTAAGAGCCAAAATAATTATACGTTTAATGCTGATGCTATTTTGGTAGAAGCCAAAACAGGCTCAAAAAGAAAATTGATTGATTACAGAAAAGAAGTTCCAACCGTTTATAATTCTGAAAAAGTACCAGGGAATGTTTGGGAGTTTCCTAGAGTGCGTTATCGAATGGACGAATATGAAAAACACCCTACTCAAAAACCGATTGTTTTATTAGCGAGAATAATAAAGGCGAGTTCGAATGAAAATGATTTGATTTTAGACCCATTTTCAGGAACATTTACGACTTGTTTTGTAGCTCAAAAATTAAATAGAAAATGAATAAGAATAGAATTGCAAGATGAATATATCAAAATTGGATTAAGAAGATTAAAATTAGCCGAAGAATTTAAAGGCGAAAAATTAGAAAAAGAAATTCGTACTTTTAAAACTAAAAAAATAGAAACAGCACAAAACCTAAGTTTATTCGAATCAATGGAGGGATTGATTTTGTAATGAAACCTTTGGGTAGATTTTTTCAAGTAACAGAAACAGTTGATTTCAAAAAATACTTTCTTGATATTGATAAAATTCAAAAGTACCCTATTACTTTTGTCATAAAATCTAATGAAGAAATAGAAGTTTTGAGGAAAAAGATTCTAGCCAACGCAGAAAAAAAGTATCTAATAAAATCACTCGTTGAAAAGTATATAATTGTATTGAAGAAATTATAGTACAAAGTAAAGTGGAATTTAATATATGAACCTACAACAACTAGAATACATCATTGCCATTGACAAATACCGTCATTTTGTGAAGGCTGCTGAAGCCTGTTTTGTAACACAAGCAACGCTCAGTATGATGATAAAAAAATTAGAGGAAGAACTAGAAGTCAAGATTTTTGATAGAAGCAAACAGCCTGTTATTCCGACAGATATAGGTAAAAAAATTATTTTGCAAGCCAAAATTACACTACGAGAAGCAAGAAAAATAAAAGAACTTGTAAATGAAGAACAAGATAAAATAAGTGGAGAACTCCGAATTGGAATTATTCCGACACTTGCGCCTTACCTTTTGCCTTTATTTTTGCCCTCTTTTCTCAAAAATTATCCTTTGGTAAAAGTTCGGATTAGCGAACTTACAACGGAGGAAATTGTACAGCGATTAGAACGAAATGAAATTGATGCAGGAATTTTGGCAACGTCTTTAGAAAATAAAATGTTGATAGAAAAACCTCTTTTTTATGAGCAATTTGTGGTTTATGCTTCTAAGGAAGAGAAATTTATGAATAAAAAATACTTGTTGGCCGAAGATATTGATGTAAATCGGTTGTGGCTTTTAGAAGAGGGGCATTGTTTGCGCTCACAAGTCATTAATTTATGCGAACTCAAAAACAAAGAAAAAGAAGTTCATCAGTTAGATTTTGCAGCAGCAAGCATCGAAACACTCAAAAAAATTGTGGAAATAAATAATGGAATTACAATTATTCCCAGTCTTGCTTTGGCTGATATGACCGAAAAACAGATGCAAAACATTCGTCATTTTAAAAGCCCTGCTCCTGTTAGTGAAATTGGTTTGGTAACCTATCGTCATTTTATCAAAGAAAAATTATTGCTTTCTTTAGAAAATGAGATATTAAAAATTATTCCTAATGAAATGAAAACGGCTACGCAAAAAGAAGTTTTGAGTGCCGTTTTGAAGAATGAATAAGTTGATACTATTGGATGTTTACTAAAGTTGTAGGCTACATGTATCTAAAATTGTAGGCAAACATTTTTTTCTTCTGTAAAAAATCTCAAAGCTGCATACCCTCCTTCACGTCCCATTCCTGATTGTTTTGCACCACCAAAAGGCGTTCTCAAATCACGTAATAACCATGTATTTATCCAAACAATGCCTGTTTCTAATTCACTAGCTACTCGGTGCGCTCGTGGTAAATTTTGTGTCCAAACTGATGCTGAGAGTCCGTAAGGCGTACAGTTTGCAAATTCTATTGCATCATTTTCATCTTCAAAAGGAATAAGTGTTGTTACTGCACCAAAAATCTCTTCTTGATTCGTTCGGCAGTATGCTGAAAGTCCTTCAATAACAGTTGGTTCTATGAAAAACCCATCTTTACATCTTTCTGGAAGGTTTTCAGAAGTTACTTTGTTTCCTC
The DNA here is from genome assembly GCA_002784125.1 of Flexibacter sp. CG_4_10_14_3_um_filter_32_15. GTDB lineage: Bacteria > Bacteroidota > Bacteroidia > Cytophagales > Bernardetiaceae > Bernardetia. The sequence continues at coordinate 1,668 of PFKD01000358.1, read as the reverse complement.
CAGTCAAAATTTTTCCTCCTTCTTGTTTTGCAAGTTCTATATAAGACAATACTTTTTCTTGATGTACTTTAGAAACTGTTGCGCCTTGATTTGTATCTTCTTCTGAAGGGTCGCCGAGTCGCAATGCATTTACTTTTTCTATGAATTTTGTTTTGAATTGTTCATAGATTTTCTTTTCTATTAAAATCCTAGAACCACACAAACAAATTTGTCCTTGATTGGTAAAAGCTGCTTTTAGGGCAGTTTCAACGGCTTTTTCTAAGTCTGCATCTGCAAAAATTATAGTCGCATTTTTCCCTCCTAACTCTAAAGAAAGTTTTTTAAACATGGGAGCAGCTACCGAAACAATCGTTTTTCCTGTCTGTGTTCCTCCTGTAAACGAAATTGCTTTTATGTCTTTATGTGCCACAATTTGCGCTCCTACTCTATGCCCATAACCGTGTACAATATTCAAAACTCCATCAGGAAAACCTATGGCTTGACAGGCTTTCGAAAGCAAATAAGCCGTATAAGGTGTAAGTTCGGAGGGTTTGGCGACCACACAATTACCAGCAGCAAGAGCAGGCGCAATCTTCCACGTAAATAAATACAAAGGCAAATTCCAAGGCGAAATACAGGCGACAACTCCCAACGGCTGACGAAGTGTATAGTTCAAAACACTCGTAGAAGTGTGATAGGCTTCGTCGTTATCGTGCAAAATAGCTGTTGCAAAAAATAATAAATTCTGAATAGCACGAGGAATATCCATCGAACGAGAAAGGGAAATTGGTTTTCCGTTGTCTTCGGTTTCGGCTTGTGCAAATTTTTCTAGGTTTTCTTCTATGTAATTTGCTAATTTTAAAAGCCATTTTGAGCGAAATTCTGCCCCCTTCGAAGACCATTTTGGAAAAGCAGCCTTTGCAGCTTCGACAGCTAAATTTACGTCATTTTCATCAGAATTTGCAGCCAACGAAAAAGGTTTTCCTGTTGCAGGATTCATGTTTTCGATATATCTATCTAAAAAAGGATTGATAAAATCACCTCCTATGTAGTTATTTAGTTTTTTCATGAAAGCAATATAGCAATATTGTTGTGGTTAAGAAAGATTTTTTTGTTTTTATTTTATGATAGAGAGTGTATAAAAATAGAAGCTAAGTAACCAGACAAAATTAATAAATATTTTTTATCTTTGTTCTATGAGAGGAAAAAAACGTTTTATTAGTTTGAGTTCAGAGGAGATATCTTCCTTAGAACAAGGTTGGAAACAAGGCAAGTCATCAACTTTTCGTACTCGTTGTCATTATATTCTTTTAAGCCATCAAGGAAAAGAGATTAGTGAGATAATGGATTTTTATCAAGTCACTCGTCAATTAGTTATTCGTTGGTTCAATCGGTATGAAAAAGAGGGTATAGAAGGACTACGGACAACTAAAGGACAAGGTCGCCCTCCTATTCTTCGTATAGATAATGAAGAGGAAATGAATAAAATAGAATCTCTAGTTGAAGCCAGTCCTCAAAGTTTGAAGGTAGTTGTTTCTCAATTAGAAGAGGAATTAGGTAAATCTGTGTCGGTTAAAACGTTGAAAAGGGTGCTTAAAAAAAAATGGTTATCTGACAATTTTTGTGATAATTTTATTTTTGGTAACACCTAATTTTAACTTGGTCTGTACCGAAGGTCTGACCAAGTTA
>PFKD01000413.1 GCA_002784125.1 Flexibacter sp. CG_4_10_14_3_um_filter_32_15 | reverse complement strand
AGAGTAAATTCAATTTGCAAAGTTAAAAACTAGCTTGATTTGCTTTAAACGAGTACATTTTTTTTTCGTGCGTTTACCCTAAAAAGATGAGAACTATGGTAATTTTTATAATACTTTGATAAAAGATGTAGCACATAACCATCCTCAATCTCCTTTGGGGATTGATATTTTAAGTGATACTTATTCTGATAATATTTATGGAGACTTATTTTCTGATGAGAATGTTTTAAAAAACTTAAATTACTATACAAAAAATATTCAATCAAATAATTTTATAGCACAAAAAGATATTGTTAAAATTAATTTAAAACTAAATAATAAAAAGGATGCTGAAAGAGGTGCTGAAAAATACTTAAAGAGTATGTTGAATAATGATTTTGTACATTACAGTCCTATTCCAAAATCTAAAAAAGAAATAGGCAAAGAGAGCTATATAGCAGATGCATACGAACTCTTAGCAGAGGTTAGCCAAGCTAATGGTAATTCTGTCAAAGCAATAGCTTATTTGGATTCTGCTATTATCCTATACAAATCAGATAGTCAAAATAAGTTTAGAGCAGTTTCTATTCAAGATAATTATAAAAAGAAAGCTACTATCCAGAAAAAGCTAAACCAACTAGATCGAGCCCTAAAAACCTATGAAACCCTCTACCAAGAAACAAAAGACGATAGAGTTTTGGATTCTATAAAAGTACTTTTCAAAGAAACTCAACAGGAAGAAGGATTTGAAAGCTATGCAAAAAACTTAAAAGAGAGAGTAGAAAACAAAAATCAAGAACCAAAAAAACTAGCTGCTGATTTTTCTATCAAAGATATGAGTGGGTATGAAATAAAATTATCGGAATGGAAAGGGCGAGTAGTAGTTCTGAATTTTTGGGCAAACTATTGTCTTCCGTGTGCCAAAGAAATTCCGTATCTCAATAAAATTTGGCGAGAAACCCAAACAAAAGATATTATTTTCTTAGCTGTTACTAAAAATACACCGATTGAAGTAACTCGTTTTGCACAACGACAAAAAGAAATGTTCGGTTTTTCAATCTTACCAAACGCAAAAGAACTCGCTGATATTTATAATGTAAATCTAGTTCCTACTCAAATTGTCATTAATAAAAAAGGCGAAATTGTCCATAGAGAAACTGGTTTTGGTGGAAATATAGATAAACTCAAACAGGTAGTTTTGGAAGAATTGAAGAAATAAAAACTTTAAAAACCTATCAAAAAACAACATACCTAACTCAAAATCTACCTTCTAAATCTCCTAGCCAAGCAAGTCTAAAGCCCTAAAAGTACAATGAATTTAAAAATATTTATTGAATTGTAAAAATATTTTAGTTTGTAAAGTGTTGAATATCAATAACTTACAATTTATTTTTAAAAAAATATACTATTTCTATTTGGAAATGTGCTTTTTTTTTTTTTTTTACATTTGTGCTATCAAACGTACTCAAGTAGGTATTCTAGAAACCCCTAATCGTATTTTGATAAATTTATTTTATTTTTAATTTTTAAAAACGTAATTTTATGAACTCGTTAAAGAAAAAATTTGGTAAGTTTGCCGTTTCTAATGAGAAAATGGCTAAGGTTAGTGGTGGTATTGATGATGATGGACCTAAACCTAACAAGTGGCATATAGCAGATTGTGGAGGAAGTCTTTATGCAGCAGCTACGCATGATGATTTATATTCTTTGGTTTATGCTGATGGTGCAACTAATTGTGTTATGGTAGCATAAAAATACTTATATATTTTTCAACCCATATACTCTATGGGTTGTTTTTATTGATTTCCACTTATAAGAATATTATGAAAACCACAATTATTTTTTTATTTATATTTCATGTTTCTTTTTTAGGCTTTTCACAGGATTTAGAAATGCTGACAGAAGAGAAATATAATAATTTGTTTTTAAGCTCAAAACAGGATTCCATAAACAAAGTACTCATTGGAAAAAAAGCAAAAGACTTTAAATTCAGAACAATGAAGGGTGATTCAATCCAACTAAGCAAGTTGGAAGGAAAACCTACAATAATAACGATATTTTATGGGGTATGTAATCCTTGTATGAGAGAAATACCAGTCATAAATAAACTTGCACGAAAATATGCATTTCAGAGTGTAAAATTTATATCTATTTCTACACAGGATACTCCAGAGAGTATAAAAGCTTTAGAACATTTTTTAAGCACAAAAAATCAAGATTCTGCTTACATAGATGAAATTACCGTAGTTGCAGCATCTTATGCTGGAGAGGCATACAAAATACCTCAACATAAAGATTTTAAAAATGAAACGAAGGATTTTTTAAAAGAGAATTATTTAGTTGATTCTGCTCCTATGATGTTTTTTATAGATAGAGAAGGAGTTATTCAGTTTATTTCTGTTGGTTATAATATGAACTATGATTACTATCCTTTTTACACGACTAAAATAGAAGCTTTATTAAAAGAATGAAAAACACCATCACACTTTTATTAGATAAATTAGGCGTTTCATACACGCCTTTTTATTTGTCAAAACTTACAAAAAAATGCAATCAAGCTCAAACATTGAGTGATATAAAGTTGCTTTTAGCCTATTACAAAATAGATTCTTTAGCTGTTCAGATTGGAAAAGAAGAATTATCAGAAATTCCTTTGCCTGCGTTGGTTTTGTCTTCTCAAAAAGATGAAAATGGAAGAACGCATCAAGATTATTCTGTTTTGGAAGAAGTAAAAGAAAAGGAAGTCGTTTTGATAAATCCAAAAGGAGAAAAACAGATAATAGAGATAGATAAATTTCTTGAATCTTGGACAGGCTACACACTTTTATTAGATGCAAACGAAACTTCTCAAGAACCAAATTATTCTACTCACAAGAAAGCAGAACAAAAACAACGCTTTTTTGATAGAATAAAAACGAGCATTCAAGTTTTGGTAGGAATTTCCTTTTTATTTTTGATAGGAAAGTCTGTTGTATCAACTCATCAAGAAAATATAAAATCTATTATTGAAAGTGCATTTTATGTCTTGCACAGTATAGGCTTTATTATTAGTTCAGTTCTACTTTCTGGAGAGATTTTTAAAAATAATGCCGTTTTCAAAAAAGCCTGTAAAGCATTGGGAAAATCGTCATGTAACGTAGCCGACAGTTTCCCAACTGTCGTAAAAACAGATTCAATCAAAAAGTATTTTACTTTTTCAGAATTGGGAGTTTATTATTTCTTTGGTGCTTTTTTGTTTTTACTGATTGATAATACAAATTCTTTGGGATTAATTTTTCAAAGTTTGATTTCTGTTTTAGGAGTCTTTGCTGTTATTGCTTCTTTATATTATCAAAAATTTGTTTTAAAGAAGTGGTGTTCGCTTTGTGTTTCTGTAATGACAGTTTTGTTTATCGAATCTATTTTGGGTGGAGCATATCTATTTAATTTTCAAAATGATTTAGCACAAATTACTATTTCTTCTTTGCTTTCTGTTTCTGCAATCGCTATTTTTTCATTTTTATTGCCTTTTATTAGTTGGAATATTCTTAAACCTATCTTTACAAAATACAATTCTTCTAAAAGTGAAATTAAACAACTAAGCTCCTTCAAATATGATTTTGAAGTGTTCAAAACGCTACTTTCTCAGAGTAGAAAAATAGATATTAGTGACGTTCCAACCCATTTTGTAGAAGGAAATAAATAGTATTTCAAACGAAAATGAAGAAGACGAGGAGGAAGAAAATAAAATTTCCTTAGTTGTCATAAGTCGTCCCACTTGTCCACCTTGTATTACTGCAAAAAAAGATTTACAAAAACTGAGAGAAAGTTTTGGTAATTATTTTGCTACAACTACTTGCCATCTTACGGCAAATCAAACTAGCGAAGATTATAAGCATATTTCAGAAATGTTATCAAATTTGCCGACCCAATATTCTGATTTAGAAAAAGAACGTGTTATTTCAGAACATTATGCGTGGATAAATCAAACCAAAATAGATTTTACTCCTGCTTTTATTGTCAATGGTTATCTTTTACCAAGCAACTATACAGTTTCTGATTTAGAATATTTTATGGTTCATTTGGCAAGTGAAATGGATGAGATAGAAGAACAAGAGTTTTTAGAATTAATATAACTTTGTTTATATAAATAGATTGCATTTCTAGCTACAGAGTAGCATACCCTTTGTAGCAAAATGAATACGCATATAATTCTTTAGCTACAGAGTAGCGTAACATTGAAATTCAAAAAACTAAATTTTCAAAACTATACCGTTTCGCAACTCTGTTGCTCTAAATTATTTTTTGATAATTAATTATCTACAAAGGTTACGTTACTCTGTAACTAAAAAAGACAAGAATTAAATATAAGTGTTAAATTTGTTTATGGAAGAAAATAATATAGAAAACGAAGAAGTTTTTCGTTCTTATTCAGAAGAAACACAAGAATTATTGAGTACCCCACAGGGGTTTTTTATGCGTTCTGGTATTGGGATTATTTTTGGGGTTTTGCTTTTGATGTTTGTGGTTTCTTATTTTATTCGTTATCCCGAACTTTCAACTTCAGAAGTAACGCTCTATGCAAATCAAGCAAAAGCGAGTTTGTTTCCAAAGGTAAACAGTCGTATTGTTTTTATAAATACAGACCATAGTCAAGAGGTAAAAGAAAACGAACTTTTATTAGTTTTGGAAAGCACAACAGATTGGAAAGAAGCCAAAAGTTTAGAGAGTTATTTAGATACATTTTCGTCTCAAAATTCAGCCTTTGAAAATGTAGCGTTTTTTGAGAAAAATCAAATTCCTATTCTTACAAACTTGGGAAATTTACAAGTAGATTACGAACGCTTAAAAAATAATATTTTAGATTATCAGTTGTTTTCAAAAACAAATTCTCACGCTCAAAAACAGGAAGCTATTCGTTCAGAAATAGAAATTCAGAATTCATTGCGAGTAATTTTAGAAGAAAAATACGAACTTCAAGAAAGAGATTACGAATTGAGCAAACAAAAGTACATTACCGATTCATTATTATACAAAAGTGAGGCGATTGCAAAACAAGAGTTTCTACAAACAAAAAGTACATTTCTAAACAAAGAAAGCAGTTTTTTGCAAAATAAAGAAGCAAATCTGAATGCACAAATGCGAGTTAGTCAGCTCAATCAGCAGCTTGTTGAGGTTTCGATTGCGTATCAAGAACAGGCTTTCAAGTACAAACAACAATTACGAACTAGCTTTGCCACACTCAAAAAAATGCTAGAGGATTGGAAAACTTCTTATTTAATTAGTAGTCCAATAGCTGGAAAAGTTAGTTTTTTTATTCCTCCTAATTTGTATCAAAGTGTTGCGCCTGACAAAGAAATTGTATCTGTCGTTCCTCAAAAAAATGCTATGTATGCTTATACAAAAGTAGATGCAAAATATATCTCAAAGTTAAAAATAGGAGAAAAAGCCAACAAAGCAAAAATAAAATTAGAGGCTTATCCTTTTGCTCGTTATGGTTGGTTGGAAGCAGAAGACGAACAGGTGAGTTTGTCGCCACAAGAAAATAAATATTCGGTACAATTAAAACTAGATAATGGCTTACAAACCAACAGAAATGTTACGGTAGATTTGAATTCGAAGAGTGAGATTTATGGAACTGTAGAAATAATTTTGGAAGAAAGAAGTTTATTAGATAAGTTTTTAGAACAGACCGTTTATTCTGTTGAAGCATTTGAATAAGTAAAAAATGAGAAAATTTGACATAAAAAAACCTCTTCTTCTTCAAGAAAAGGCTTTTGATGAATATAATTTCTAGTTAGTCAAATTGTGATTCTGTATCCATTTACTAGATAGGATAATCACCTAAAATAGCAACGCCTATCATTAAAAGTACTAACACAACAGCCATTATCGACATGGCGTTTTTGTAGTCGAATTTCTTTTTTAAGATAAATGCAAACGAAGTAATCATTCCGATTGTAGCACCTAAAAGACCACCACCAACAGCAAAAAAGACTATTCTACGTCCTAATTCTACTTCAGGGTTTGCGATAATTGAGTGGAGAATAGCTATTTCTATTCCAATAGCTACAAAAAATACAGCTAAACTTGTTAGCATAACACGCATTATAAATGCAGGTGCTACCCCTTTACGAGGTTTTATTTCTGCTTGAGGGACATTCTTTAGTTTTGCTTGAGCTTTTATTATTGATTCTTTATACGTTTCCATAAAAATATAGTATTTAGTTTAAAAAAATAGATTAATTAAATTCATTATAATTTACTTATATAACATAAAACTATTCAAATTGTTTTGATTATTTGACTTTATTTGATTACAGAATCTTTTACTCTTTTTTAGATAGATTATAATTGTCTATTTAATTTTGGTTTTATTTTATGGTATCTTTGTAAAAAAGTGATTTTAATAGAACCCAAACTCATTTTTTTAGTTGTATATAGAAATTAGACATAATTCAAACCAGCTCAATTAATAATAGACTAAATAATAAACCATTATGGCAGTAATTACAGACAACAACCGTGCGCCCCACGTACACATATATGTAGAAGAAAATCCAAATCCGAATTCAATGAAATTTGTGATGAGCTTTATGCTTATGGCAGACGGAATTGTGAAGGATTATGCAAGTAAGGAAGATACCCATGACTCTCCTTTAGCTGCTGCACTTTTCAATGAATTTGACTTTGTAGAGCGTGTATTTTTGAGTAAAAATTTTATTACCATTACCAAAAATGAAAGCGTAGAATGGGTAGAAATCAATTCTATTATTCGCAATTATTTGAAAGGTTATTTTGAGGCTCAAAAACCTATTTTTTCAGAAGACTTGCCAGACTCAAAGGTCGAACTCAATGACGACCCAACGATTGCAAGAATAAAAGATATTTTAGACCAATACATTCGCCCTGCTGTCGAAATGGACGGAGGATCAATTTCTTTTTCTCAATTTGATAAAGAAACTGGAAAATTGAGCGTTCTTTTACAAGGTTCTTGTAGTGGATGTCCGTCTTCTGCAATTACTTTAAAGGCTGGCATTGAAAATCTTTTCAAAAACATGATGCCTGAGGTAAAAGAAGTCGTGGCTGAAAACGCTTAAACAGTTACTAGTAAGTAGTAATCAGTTACCAGTTAATTTCATTGTCAAGACACTTTAAAGTGTCAGACAATTTAGAAGTAATTTCCTTGCCGTTGTTGGTGTTTTGGCGTAGCGACACCAACAACAAAATGACAACATACCATTTACCAAATACCTATCTTAACCAATAAAAAAACAACTTATACTTTATGGCTAAATCACTTCCAGAAAAAGAAAAATTACATATTTTCAATACTGAATTTATGCCTCATGCAGATGCGATGTACAACTTTGCCTACAAACTTACTTTTGATGAAGACGATTCCAAAGATTTGGTACAAGATGCTTACATGAAAGCGTATCGTTTTGTAGGTTCGTATGAAGTGGGTACAAATGCAAAGGCATGGCTTTTTCGTATTTTGAAAAATAGCTTTATTAATAATTACAGAAAAAAGACAAAAGAACCTTCAAAAGTAGATTACCAAGACGTAGAAAATTATTACAATTCTGCTTCGGTAGAAACGGCTGAAATGAAGCATACGGTAGATTTACGTACTTCGACAATGCAAAATAAAATTGGCGACGAAGTAACTGATGCTTTGAATTCTTTGCCTGTTGATTTTCGTACTGTGATTATTCTTTGCGATTTGGAAGGGTTTACGTATGAAGAAATGGCTGTAATTTTGGATATTCCTATCGGAACAGTTCGTTCTCGTTTGCATAGAGCGAGAGGTGTTTTGAAGGAAAAACTCATCGAATATGCCAAACAATTTGGTTTTGATGTAGATTAATTAATAAACACATAGAACATACTTTAGTGTGTTCGAAAAATTAAAAACAGAAAATACCTTGACAACTTTAGAAAAATTACAAAAATTTAGCAACAAACACCAAGAACTAGCCAACACAATTACACACGGATTAGGTATCGTTTTGAGTGTTATTGCGCTTATGCTCCTTGTCAATTGGGCAAGTGAAGCACAAGATATGTGGAAAATGATTAGCTTTTCCATTTTCGGAACTACCCTTGTTTTACTTTATACTGCCTCTACGCTTTATCATGGTGCAAAGACTGCCAAAACAAAACAGTTTTTTGAAAAAATAGACCACATGGCAATTTATCTTTTGATTGCAGGTTCTTATACTCCTTTTACGCTCGTTACTCTGCGTGGTGCTTGGGGCTGGACGCTTTTTGGTATTGTGTGGGGGATTGCTCTTTTAGGAGTAATTTATAAAATGTTCTTTTTAGGAAGATGGAAACGCTTTTCTGTTATTCTTTACGTTTCAATGGGTTGGATGGCAGTTGTGGCAATACAACCTTTCTTTGAAAATTTACATACAGGAGGGCTTATTTTGCTCGGAATTGGTGGACTTTCCTACTCATTAGGTGTTATATTTTTTATTTGGGAAAGACTTCCATTTAATCATGCAATATGGCATTTATTTGTTTTGGGAGGAAGCGTTTGTCATTTTCTTGCTGTTGGATTGTATGTATAAGAAATAAATATCTTTGTTTTGTAAAAGAAATAACTAAAAATCCGAAAATTATGAAAGTAGTTTTCGGATTTTTTGACTATAAAAAAATCAACTCCTCCTCCAGTTATCACAAATAATAGCCGTAGCGATAGCAGCATTTAAAGATTCTGCACTCTGATTATCGTTTCCATTATTTGGTGCAAAACTAGGAATAGTAATTTTATTCATAATTTCTTTTCCTAGTTTTTCTGATATTCCGTGTGATTCACTTCCGATAACTAAAATTCCTTTTTGTGGAAATTTGGTTTGATGTACATTTTTTCCATCTAAAAAAGCTCCAAAAGTATTTCCTTCTGCTAGTTTCAAAAATTCAAATTCATTTCCATAATGTACATTTACACGCAGAAAAGAACCCATTGTAGCCGAAAGCGTTTTTGAATTATATAAATCAACAGTCTGTAAAGAGCAAAAAATATCTTCTATTCCATACCAATCTGCAATTCTGATAATTGTACCCAAATTTCCGGGGTCGTTGATATTTTCTAAAAGTAAAGCTAGATTTTCTAGTTTTTTGGGAACTTCTAAAGTTGGAAATTCTAAAACAGCAATCGCAGCATTATTTGACTTTAAAGAACCTGCTTCACTCAGTTGATTTGAAGTAGATAAAATAATTTCAATTTCATTATCTAAATCATTCACTTTGTTATTCAAAATATTCTGACTCTCTAAATCAGTCAAGAAATCTTGTGTAGCAAAGAGTTGTTTTATTTTGTAAGGCGAATGTGTCGCTTGAAGCGTTTCGTTTACAATTTTTGCACCTTCTATCAAAAATGAATTTGTAGTTTTTCTTTCTTTTTTCTGTTGAAGAGAACGCAAAAATTTTCTTTGGGCGTTTGTCATTTTGATTTTTTTTAGACTGAAATTAAAATTTCCATTGTACCAGAAAAACCCTGTCTTATTACTTTCTGAATTGATTTTAAATTATAATTGCTTCTTTTTTCTATTTTTGAAAGTTGTTGAGGAGAAATTCCACTTTTTTCAGCAAGTTCTTTTTGCGAAATTCCATATTCTAAGCGTTTTTGTCTTATAACTAATCCAATTTCTTTTGGGAGTGTTATTTCTTCTTTGCTTTCTTTTATCAAAACTAAAGGGTCTATTTCGTAAGGATAAAATACAGATTTTCCTTCCACGTCTTTAGATTCAATTCCTAACTTTTCCCATCCTAAAGTATCATTCATTAATTTAACTTCTGAAAATAGAACTTTATCTGTCAATAATTTTTCAGCGAATTTAGAAGAATGTTTATTAAAAAACTCTTCAAAGTTTATTTTTCTGTAAGTTCCATCATCTACTAAAAAAATTATTTGATTATCTTCAATCTTCTTTATCTCTATTATTTTTGGTATTGTTTTCATAACTCTAATTATTTTGAAATTCATTCCATTTTTCTTGTAAAAATGTTTTGTTTACTGCTGCCCATTCTAAAACACTATTGAGTTGTTTTTTAGGTAAAGAGCCTGCATAAATCTCTAGTGTTTCTATAACAATTAAAACTTCATATTCGTTGTATTTTGCATGAAAATGAGGGGGGAGCATGGTCATTAAAATACATCAGAATTTTGATAGAATTTAATAAATGAATAGTAGGCATGTATAATTTAACTTTAGAGATTTTGTATAAAAACTATCTTTAAATAGGAATATAAAGAATTTTCTTAGTCTCAAAAAACTCTTCTTCAAAGAAATCACTTAAATTATACAAGCGAAAAAAATGTTTGAATCCTGCTAATTCTTCTTTTAAATCTCCTCCTTTTAAAGCCAAAATACCGTGTTTGAATTCTCCTTCTTCGATTAAGGAAGGTTTGTTTTTTCGAAGAGCTGGTTTTATCCAATGATAGAGCTTTGAAGTTTGGGCAACGGCACGAGTAACAGCAAAATCATAATTATTTTTCTTGGCTTTTTCTACACGCATTTGTTCTGCCACTACATTATCCAACCCAATTTCTTTTGCTACTTCGGTTACTACTCGTATTTTTTTTCCGATAGAATCCACCAAATGAAAGTGCGTTTCTGGAAATAAAATAGCCAAAGGAATACCGGGAAAACCTCCACCAGTTCCGATATCGATGACATTATCAGTAGGTTCAAACTCAACAATTTTCCCAATACTCATCGAATGTAAAATATGTCTTTCATAAAGATTATCAACATCTTTTCTTGAAATAACATTTATTTTTTCATTCCATTCTGCATACAAATTTTGAAGAGCAGAAAACTGTTCGATTTGTTTTTCGGTAAGGTTGGGAAAATAACGCTTAATAATTTCCATTTGAAAATAAAATGATTTTGAAGTGATTTATGATTAGTAAAAACAGGGTTAAAACCCTGTTCAATTAAAAAAGACTGTATTTTAATGTTTTACAAACCTGTATTTTTAAATTCAACAGAACTTTTATTTTTTATTAGTACACGAACTGTTTATTGATTTTCTTCTACTCTTTTTTTGTATTCTTGATAGTGTTCTGATTCTTTATATTCTTCTCTCAAAATTCCTTTGGTTACGTACATATTCCAAATTCCTTTTTGCCGAGCTCTTGCTTTTTCTTGTAACTTTTCAAATTCTGCTGCAAATTTTATAGTGAAGGCATGACTTCTAATCCAGCCATAACCTTCTTTCAAAAGCGTTGCATTTAGGCATTCACCAGAAGGAAAATAGATATAAGCTAAATGTTTATCAAATTTATCAAATAATTGCTCATCAAAAACTAAGATTATATCTTTATTTTTTGTCAGCCTTTCTTCTGTATAAGCCAATGCTTCCTTCCCAAATGGAGCTTCATCAATATAAAGAGAAGCACGACTTTCAGGCGTATCGACACCAATCAGACGAACTGTCCAGCTTGTTTCATTATCATCATTTACGGAAAGAGATTTTGTTTTTTGAGTTTGTTGAGTTGCATTTTTTGGAATTTCTACTACAATCGTATCTCCTTCCAAAACTTCTATAACAGTTGTTTTGACTGCTTTGTCTGAAAAATTAATCATCAAGAAAAGCATTATTTTTTTACGGAATACAAGGAAAACCACCACTAAAACAAGTAATGTAGCTAAAATTCCTCCATACAAAGTATAATTGATTGATTCTTCCATTTTACAAAATCTATAAGCAATAATAAAAATAAACAAAGACAGAATTAGACAATTTTGTCAAAAATAAGCATTTCATTACAGATTAAGCAATGATTTAGAAATTAAATTGATAAAACCTTATTAATCTGTTGTCTTATTTTCGTTTTCTGCATTGGTTTCAGCCACAAAATAAAGAGGACGATTTTTCACATCTGTATTGATACGACTGATATATTCGCCAATAATTCCCAAACTAATCAACTGAACCCCACCCAAAAACATAATACTGACCATAATCGACGACCAACCACTCACATAACCATCAATTACAAAATACTTGGCAATAAAAGAATAAATTATCATAAAAAAAGCAATCGCAGACACCACAAACCCAGAAACTGTAACAAATTTTATAGGAACATTCGAAAAAGCAGTAATTCCATTTAGCGCAAGATTTATCATTTTTTTATAGGAATATCCTGTAACTCCTGCATTTCTTTCGGCTCTATCATATTCTACATACGTTTGATTAAAGCCAATCCAAGCAATTTGTCCACGCAAAAACTTATGATTTTCTTTCATTTGGCAAAGTCCATCTACTACTCTTCTATCCATAATCCTAAAATCACCCGTATCGACAGGAATCGGAAAAGTAGTTATTTTGGAAAGCAAACGGTAAAATGTTTTGGCAGTTAGTTTTTTCAAATAGCCTTCTCCTGCTCTTGCTTTTCGCTTAGCATAAACGACTTGATAACCTTTTTTGAGCTTTTCCCACATCGGCTCAATAAGCTCAGGTGGGTCTTGCAAATCAGCATCAATAATGACAACTGTTTGTCCTTTGCAATAATCCAAACCTGCCGAAACAGCAATCTGATGACCAAAATTTCGGCTCAAATCAATAAATTTTACATGAGTATCTTCAAGAGAAAGTTTTTTTACGAGTTCTAACGAATCATCTTTACTTCCATCATTTATAAAAATAAGTTCATACGTTTTTGCCAAATTAGAAACCACTTTAGTAAGTCTTTCGTGAAGCAAATGAATATTCAAAGATTCGTTGTAGATAGGAATGATGACAGAAAGCTCAATCATGGAAATGATGAATTATTGATTGTAAATGATGAATAAATGCGAATACAAAAATTGGCACTACTGTAATGATAATAACTTTCTTCAGTTACTATATTTGCTGCAACTGGGTTTTGATGAATATAATCTATTTTTTTGACACTTACTCTCCCACCACCACAAAAGCTCCCCAATAGTATGGACTTTTATATTTCTCTTTGAGTTGAAGCTGTGCTGCTTTAAAGGCTTCTCGTTTCGACTTTCCTTGCAAAAGTTGCTCGTAAAAGTAAGTCATTAGAAGTTGAGTAGATTCATCGTTTACTTGCCAAAGCGACATAATTACTGTTTTTGCTCCAGCCTGTCGGAAAGCTCTTTGCAGTCCATAAACACCTTCGCCATTTCTTATTTCGCCTAAGCCTGTTTCACAAGCCGAAAGCACGACAAGCTCTGTATCTTTAAGATTCAAATTCATTGCTTCTTCGGCCGACAAAACTCCATCTTCTTCGCCTAGCTGTGGGTTTTGACAACCTGCCAACAAAAGCCCACTTCTCAAAAGTGGATTTTGTAGAAGGTTTCTATCCTCTGCCTCTTGCATAGTAGTTACTTTGTCATTTTGAATTTGATTGATAAAAAAACCGTGTGTAGCAAAGTGTAAAATAGTAGGACTTTGCACAGATTTGACATTGGCTTCATTAGCTTCTTGCTTTTGAAAAAGCGCAACAGAAATCTCCTTTTTGTTAAATAAAGACTTTATTCTGTCTGTTTCAATTTTTGTACCTTCCAAAACAGGAATCACCTCCGTTTGTTGTCCTATCACACGCTGTATTCCATTTAAAGCTCTGTTCTTGTCTTTGATGATTGTGGAGTCTTCTTCTACTAATTTATAGCTAGGATAGCCCAAAAGATACGCCTTATAATTAGCGAAGTTTTTACTCAAATCTACGGTATTACCACCTTCTTTTTTACGTTTTATCAAATCTCGGCTGCTTGTAATGAGTTGAATATTTTGCTCTTCAGTTATATACTTTTCTGTTTTTGGGTTGAGTAATGCACCTAAACTAAGCTTTTGATATACTCCATCTGCCGATAGATAGATTTTGGAATATCCTTTTTTAGATAAATTCTTTAGCTTATCTTGAATGGGTTTCCAGTATAGAGCATACGATTCGGTATCTTCAAGCTGGAATTCTATGCTATTTTCATAAAAAGCAAAGCCTTCTTTTTCTAACTCTTTTCCATTTTCTAAAACTAAAAGTTCTGGGTGTTTTTTTGTTTTTTTAGAGAGAATCAAGGCAACATAAACAATATCTTTTGTATTACCTTTTATATCTTTTTTTTCTAAACGCATTAGCTCTACAATCACTTCATCTTTGTCTAGACTTTCTTTGGCATCTATCCAAGTATAGTCCTTTCGTTGTATGTTTTCTTTGAAAAATTCCGATTTTTTAGATATTTCTCTTTCTAATTCATTAATTTGAAAAGCCAGTTTTTTCAAGTCCATAGTGCTGTCTCTCTCACTAATTGGGCTTTGGATAAGTTTGATATAATTTTCTTTCTGCTGTTTCCAATTTTCATATTGAGACAATAATTCTGCATCTTCACTTGCAAGGATTTGCTTTTTCATTTTTGCAACAGAAGAAAAAATAATTCCCTTCGTAAAAAGCTGCTGATTGAAAAGCTCTTGACTGATTTTTGGGTTTTGAGAATAGTATCGAGTAGCAAATTCTGTAAAGTCTGTATAATAGTATTTTACGTTTTCAAAATGTTCCTGTCTTTCAGATTCTGAAAAAGTGGGAAACTGAACTTTTATACCTTGCTCTATATTTTTACTTACTTCGCTGAATAGTAAATTAGCTTTTTCGTATAAGCCTTGATCTTGGTACAAAAGAGCCAAATTATAACAAGAAGTTGTATAATCTATATGCTCTTTACCTAAAACTTCTTCTATAATTTTTTTGGATTCTAGATACAGTGGTTCAGCTTTTTCATACAGTTTTTGCTTATGATATATAGTACCCAAATTTCTACAAGAAGTCGCATAATGTGAATGTTTTTTGCCAAATACTTTTTCTCGTATTTCTTTTGCTTCTTTATCCAATGCCTCTGCTTTATCATATAAACTTTGCTTCACCATTACGGTAGCTAAGTTCGCACAGGCACTGGCATAATCTGGATGTTCTTTACCTAATATTTTCTCTTTAATATCTTTTGCTTCCCTATACAACAACTCTGCTTGTTCGTAGAGACCTTTTGAGTAGTAGTTATTAGCAAAATTAATACAGGCACTGGCATATTTAGAATGCTCTTTTCCTAAAAGAGTTTCAATGATTTGCTTATTTTCTAAAAAAAGAGGCTCTGCTTTCTTATATAATCCTTGACTGTGATAAAGATTAGCTAAACTCTCACAAGAAGTTGCATAATAAGGATGCTGATTACCTAATGTTATTTTAAATATATCTTTGGCTTCTAAAAACAATGTTTCTGCTTGTTGGAACATGTCCCTAGCTGCATAGGTCTCGGCTAAATTATTACAATACATTCCGTATCTCGTATCTTCTTTCCCTGTAAGTTCTGCTATCACCTCCATTGCTTCTTTGTATAGAACTTCTGCTTGTTTATGTTTTCCCTGAATATCATAAAGCGTAGCTAAGCTATTACAAGATGACGCATAATCAGAGTGTTGTTTTCCTGCTAGTTTTTTAATCGTATGTCTAGCTTCTAAGTATAGAGCTTCTGCCTTTTCATACTGCCCCTTAGTCTTATACAATGCAGCTAGGTTATTACAAAGTTTACCATAGTTTAAATTTTCTTTTCCATAAAGTTGTTCCGTTATTTGTTTCTCTTTCATCCAAAAATTTTCTACTTTTTCATATTCTCCCTTATAAAAATATAAGATTCCTAATTCTCTGCAAGAGTTGAGATACAAACTATCCTTTCCAAAGTCTCTTTCTGCTACCTGCAAAGCTTCTTTGAGGTAAAGCTCTGCTTTATCAAGTTCGTATTCATCTGTATAAAATTTGCCTAAGCTATCTAACTTTTGCCAAGAGAGGTCTTTTAGCGTAGCTTTTAGACTGTCTAGCTCTTCTGGAGGTGTATCTTGAGCAAAAGAAATAATGAAAATAAAATAAAGAAAAGAGAAGAATAACAGTTTTTTCATCGTAGTATAAGAGAAATAAGCAGCTTTTAAGTAAGTTATATACCTACCGAAGCAGCGAGGCTAACCGACTAACTCGGCACAGCCAATTTAAAATGGATGATTAAAAATTATATATAAATAATGAAGCACAATTAAAATATACATAACGTTAAACACAGAATTACACAGAGAAATACATTTAAACTTCATTTTGTATGGAAGTATCCCAAAAAGTGTGTACGTATTTTAATTTCTAATGCGAATAAGGAGTTAAAATTCAGTTAGAATTATGAATGCAGCCGTTAATTTAGAAAAAATATGTAACCATAATCCTTTTTCTGACCTAATT
>PFKD01000379.1 GCA_002784125.1 Flexibacter sp. CG_4_10_14_3_um_filter_32_15 | reverse complement strand
AGAGTAAATTCAATTTACAAAGTTAAAAACTAGCTTGATTTGCTTTAAACGAGTACAATTTTTTTTTCGTGCGTTTACCCTAAGTAATTTTTTAGTTTAGTTCTATTAACGCAAAAATAACTATTTGATTAATAGTTTTTCTAAAATTTATATTCCCCTAAAACTACAAAAGTTCCATCTCTTAAAGAAATGGAACTTTCATTTTTAAAAACGTTGATAATGGTTGGTAATCCAACCTTAGCAATCATTGAAAATTTAGTTTAATTGATGCACACGCATAGCCAGTTTGACAGTCGTTTCTTCGGTTTCTAATTCTACTGAATTAGTTACAGAATCCAAAACTTCCATTTCTAAAGCCTGTGTTTCATCACAAATATATTTTTTGAAGTTCGATAAAGCACCATTTAATAGGTCGCTTCCTTTTTCCACTTGCAATAAAATTTTGTCTTGAACGTCCAAACCTTCGTCTTTACGTAGGTTTTGAATACGGTTTACCAAATCTCTAGCCACTCCTTCTTGACGCAATTCATCAGTAAGATTTACATCTAAAGCTACCGTAATTCCGTTTTCACTCATCACTACCCAACCTGCAATATCTTCCGTTCCGATTTCTACATCGTCTGGAGTAAGTGGAATAACTTCGCCTTTTAGGTTCAGCGTAAAAACGCCTGTTTGTTCTAAAGTTGCAATATCAGCTTGTGTCATATTTTTGACTTGTGCAGCTATTTGAGGCATTGCTTTTCCATACTGTCCACCTAATTTTTTGAAATTCGGTTTGATAGTTTTGGTAAGTTTATCAGAATCTGGAGCTAAAAACTCTAATTCTTTTACGTTTACTTCTGACAAAATCAATTCCTGTACAGCTTTGATATGTTTTTGAGTAGTTTCATCTACCACAGCCACCATCACTTTTTGCAACGGCTGACGCACTCTCATTTGATTTTTCTTTCTCAAGGCGTGAACCATTGATGAAATTTGTTGGGCCAATTCCATTTGAGTTTCCAAATCTTTATTGATTAATTTAGAATCAGAAACAGGAAAATCTGCCAAATGAACCGAAGTTGTAGTATCTTCTTCTCCTGCTTTTTTCAAGTTACGATATACAAAATCAGAGTAAAAAGGTGCAATTGGGGAAGCAAGAACTGCAATCGTTTCCAAACAGGTATGAAGGGTTTGATACGCTGCAATTTTGTCTTCTACCAATTCGGCTTTCCAAAAACGTTTTCTATTCAGACGAACATACCAGTTTGAAAGGTCACTAGTAACAAATTTTGACATCGCACGAGCTGCTTTTGTTGGCTCATATTCTGCAAAATTAGCATCTACTTCAGCAATTAAGGAATGAAGTTTTGATATAATCCAACGGTCGCTTTCTGGGCGTTTTGAGATTGGAATTAAATCATTTTCATTAAAATCAAAATTATCTAAATTAGCATACAACGAAAAGAATGAATACGTATTTTGTAATGTATTAAAGAATTTACGTTGAACTTCTGTAATTCCATCTTTGCTAAACTTCAAACTATCCCAAGGATTTGAGTTTTCGATTAAATACCAACGAGTTGGGTCTGCACCAAAATTTTCAATCGTTTCAAATGGATCGACTACATTTCCTTTCGATTTAGACATTTTATTGCCATTTTCATCTAAAACAAGTCCGTTCGAAATTACATTTTTATAGGCTACCGAATCAAAAAGCATTGTCGAAATGGCGTGTAAAGTAAAGAACCAACCACGAGTTTGATCGACACCTTCAGCAATAAAATCAGCAGGATATGATTTATTAAATATTTCTTCTTGCTCAAATGGATAATGCCATTGTGCATACGGCATCGCACCCGAATCAAACCAAACATCAATCAAATCTAGTTCTCTAGTCAGTTTTGTTTTGCCTTTTACGAGCGTAATATCATCTACATACGGACGGTGCAAATCAGCTTGATTTGCCATAAATTTCTCTAAGAAACCTTTATTTTTCTTTACTTCTTCTAGTGAAAGAACTCTCGAATCGTTTGCTTCTTGTATTCCTGCTAATAAATCTTTGATAGAACCTATACAAGTTTCTTCTGTACCTTCTTCATTTCTCCAAATCGGAAGAGGCGTTCCCCAATAACGAGAACGAGATAAATTCCAATCGACTAAGTTTTCAAGCCAGTTTCCAAAACGCCCTTCGCCTGTACTTGCAGGTTTCCAGTTTATTGTTTTGTTTAGTTCTACCATTCTTTCCTTATAATCCGTCGTTTTGATAAACCAAGAATCTAATGGATAATATAAAATAGGCTTATCAGTACGCCAACAATGTGGATAATTGTGTTCGTATTTTTCTATTTTGAAAGCACGGTTTGTAGTTTTTAGTTTGACAGCAATACGCAAATCTACATTTTCATAACCTTCTGCACTTGTTATTTCGTTAGGTTCGTATTCTTGTTTGACAGCCTCGCCAGCAAAATCAGTAACTTCTTTTACAAAACGTCCTCGCTTGTCCACAAGTGGCATCGGATTTCCATTTTCATCAGCTACCAAAATAGCAGGAATATTAGCCAGTTTAGCAACACGAGCATCATCAGCACCAAAAGTAGGCGAAATATGAACGATTCCTGTTCCGTCTTCTGTACTTACAAAATCTCCTAGAATTACTCTGAAAGCAGTTCCGTTTGATTCATCTGGTTTTACATACGGCATAAGTTGTTCATACTCCAAACCTTCCAAACGCTCTCCTTTACATTGTTCGATGATGGTGTAAGGATGTTTTCCTGCGTGTGTTTCTTCATCAAAAATAGCGTGATCGACGTATTTTTTGTCATCAAAAATACTTTTCAATAATGCTTTTGCTACATAAACATTGATTGGCTGTTTTGTGTATTGATTATGCGTTTCTACTTTTACGTATTCTATATTTTTTCCAACTGCCAAAGCAGAGTTTGAAGGAAGTGTCCAAGGCGTTGTCGTCCAAGCCAAAAGAAAATCATTTGAAGTTCCTTTTACTTTAAACTGCGCTATCATAGACAAATCTTTCACTTCACGATAACACCCCGGTTGATTGATTTCGTGTGAAGAAAGTCCAGTTCCAGCAGCAGGAGAATAGGGTTGAATGCTATATCCTTTATATAAAAGTCCTTTTTCGTGAAATTGCTTCAATAAATACCAAAGCGTTTCCATATAATTTTTATCGAAAGTAATATAAGGATTACCCAAATCTACCCAGTAACCCATTTTTGTCGTGATGTCGTCCCAAAGTTCTTTGTAACGCATGACGGCTTCTCTACATTTTTGATTATAATCTTCAATCGAAATACTTTTTCCTATATCTTCCTTTGTAATTCCTAATTCTTTTTCTACTTGTAATTCGATAGGCAAACCGTGCGTATCCCATCCCCCTTTGCGCTTTACTTGAAAGCCTTTTAGGGTTTGGTAACGACAAAAAATATCCTTAATAGTACGAGCCATAACGTGATGAATCCCTGGTTTTCCGTTGGCAGAAGGAGGTCCTTCAAAGAACGTAAAAGTAGGTTTGCCCTCTCTATTTTGGACAGAAGCCTCAAAAATCTTGTTCTCTTTCCAAAAATGGAGAACATCTTTAGCTACACCTGCGTAACTTATATTTTTTGGTTCGGTATATTTCATTTTTTATATGTATTCAATTCCAGTAAATGGCTATTCAATTTCAATTAATTCACAAAGGTAAGAAATTGTAAACTAAAAAGATAGCTCAAAAATGAGGAGCGCATCTCAAAATGTCGTTTTTAGTAGGGAAAAGGCTTGCCTTTTCCCTACAACTATAAAATTAATAAAGCGACATCTTGAGATGCACCCTTTCTAAATTAGATAAGTATTTTATTATTATGTAAAGCAAGTCTGA
>PFKD01000190.1 GCA_002784125.1 Flexibacter sp. CG_4_10_14_3_um_filter_32_15 | reverse complement strand
AAATACATTTTTTGAAATACATTTTAACCACAGAGTTCACAGAGAAAATACATTTTTTGAAATACATTTTAACCACAGAGGTTGAGGAGAATAAAGAGGAAATACATTTTTAGATAAAATTTGAATTGAAAAATAATTTAGAAAATCAACTTCAAAAACAATTAAACAAGCGTAAAGAAGAGAATAATTTGCGTACTCTAACTTTACCAAACCCAAATAACATCGATTTTTTTTCGAATGATTATTTGGGTTTGGCTCGTAATCAAGAATTACAAAATTCTATTTTAGAAGAATATAAATTGCAAAGCAATCGTTTCAAGACTTCTCGTAATGGCTCAACGGGTTCTCGCCTTTTATCTGGACACAATGAATATTTTGAGGAAGTAGAAACGCAGTTAGCTCATTTTTTTTGTACAGAAAAAGCTTTGTTTTTTGGTTCTGGTTATCATGCAAACGTTGCTTTATTGTCTTCTATTTTGACACGAAATGACGTTATTTTGTATGATAATTTGGTTCATGCTTCTTTGAAAGAAGGTTATAGATTAAGTCAAGCCAATCATTTTTCATTCAAACATAATGACGTAGAAGATTTAGAAAAGAAAATTTTACGCATACAAGAAAAGACGCATCGTCATGCGTCTCAAACCAATGAACAACAAATTATTTTAGTGGTTGTTGAATCGGTTTATTCAATGGACGGAGATATTTGTCCATTGCAAAAAGTAGTAGAAATGTGTGAAAAATACGAAGCAAATTTAGTAGTAGATGAAGCACACAGTACAGGAATTTTTGGAGAGAATGGAAGTGGCTTGGTTACAGAATTAGGACTAGAAAAACGAATTTTTGCTAGAATAAATACCTTTGGAAAAGGTTTTGGAACACAAGGGGCTGTCGTTTTGGGAAGTAAAACGCTTATTAATTATCTCATAAATTTTGCTTTACCTTTCATTTATACGACTGCCCCACCACTTTTTCAGTTAGTTTCCGTCAAAAAAGCAATGGATTTTCTTCAAATTTATCAAAAAGGATTAAATCAAAAATTACATCATAATATAGAATTATTTGTTTCTCAAAGTAAAAAGATTTTATATTCAGATTCAGATAATAGTTTTACTAATTCAAAAACACCTATTCAGATTATTCCGATAAAAGGAAATTCAGCCTGTCAAAAAGTAGCTTTAGAATTACAAAAAGAAGGTTTTGAAGTTCGTGCTATAAAATCTCCGACAGTGAAAAAAGACGATGAACGACTACGAATTTGTTTGCATAGTTTTAATACAGAAGAGGAAATTTTGAGGTTTTTGGAGGTTTTATCAAAAAAATTCTAAAAGCGTAAAGTTTAGTTTTTTAAGAAAAAAACTACTACTTGTTTATTTGTTGACTATTAATTTGCTTTTGGATTAAAAAAATGCTTTTTTGTGAGAATTTTATTGTTGTTTCAAAAAGCAAAAGAGAAAGAGTAAATCTTTTATATCAAGCCTAGATAATTATTTTTTATCAAATTTATGAAAAAAATACTGGATAGTTTTTGTGATTATAAATCCTGTGTCATAGTTCTCTTTCTATTTGTATTGCCTTTTATTACACAGGCTCAAGTTAAAACTGTAGTTTTAAAAGGAAATAATGGATATATGATTACAAATCAAGTAGGATTATATACCTCTTCTTCTGATAGTATAAATATAAATAGCATTCAAGATATATCTTTCGAAATACAAGAGAATACAATGATTACTCTTAATATTAATGAGAGAGTGAAATGGGTTAAGATTCCTGTTCGTAATGAATCTGATATAGAAAAGTGGTATTTAGAAATTGGAAACGGAATGGTTGAAGTAGAAATATTTATTCCTATATCTGATAGTATCTCAAATAATAAATTTAAAAAAGTAGCTTTAGGACAATCTCAACCCTTTTCTGAAAGAATCCTAAAAACAGATCAATTTCTTCTTCCTATTAACTTTCCTAAAAACAAAGAAATAACAATCTATCTACGTTTGGAAAGTGATTACTTTCAAGGTGCTTTAAGTATTGCTCCAATAGAATATTATTTTGAAAGAGATCACAAAATAGATATGCTTGAGGGAATGTATTATGGTTTTGTTGTGGTCATGGTCTTTTATAATCTTTTTATATTTTTTACAGTTAGAGAAAAAGGATATTTGTTGTATGTATTGTCTTTGATTTCTTTGGGTTTGGCTAGTGCACAATTAAAAGGTCATAACTTTGAGTATTTGTGGTTTAATTTTCCTCAAGTTAATCAATATGCTCCCACTATACACTGTGTAGCAGGAATATTTGCGATGCTATTTCTAATAAATTTTCTGAATACCAAGAAAAATTCTCGTTTTTTTTATATCGGTTTTTACTGTCTTATAACTTTATTCAGTATAGGAATTGTTGTTAATTTACTTGGTTTTAATGTTGAAGCTTCAGCTACTAGTCAATTAGTTGCTATGTCTTCAGCACTTTATTCTCTAGTAGCTGCTGTTTATATTTATTACAAGGGTTATCAACCTGCCAAATTTGTAGTTATTGCATGGTCTTTTTATTTGATAGGTATAATTTTATTTATTCTTGCAGGGGCAGGTGTTCTTCCTCATAACATGCTTACATCTAATTCTACATTAATTGGTTCGGCCATAGAAATGGTATTACTTTCAGTAGCTTTGGCTGCAAAAATAGATTATTACAAAAAAGAAAAAGAGGAGTTACAAAAAGAGGTATTGAAAGCAGCAGAAGCACAGGCTCGTTTAATAAAAAATCAAAATAAAATTTTAGAACAAAAAGTAGCCGAACGCACCGAAGAGCTAAATACGATTAATGAAGATTTATCAAATAACCTTGTGCAACTAAACGAAAAAAATATACTTATAGATAAGAAAAATCAAGATATTACTTCTAGTATAAATTACGCCAAACAAATACAAGATGCTATATTACCTGAAAAGAAAACGATTTTGGAGTCTCTTCCACATTCATTTGTCTTTTTTCAACCAAAGGATATTGTTTCAGGAGATTTTTATTATTTCAAAAAGGTAGATAAAAGAATAGTCTTTGGAGCTTTTGATTGTACAGGACATGGAGTGCCAGGTGCTTTTATGTCTTTGATAGGAAATGAATTACTAAATGAAATTATTGAATTAAATTATAGAATAAGAGCCTCTGAAATTTTAGATGAGTTAGATAAGAGAATAATTAAAGCATTACGTCAAACGGATACAAGTATAAGAGATGGAATGGACGCAGCTATTTGCGTATATGATTTTGAAAAGCAAATTTTGGAATATGCAGGAGCAAAAAACCCTCTTATTTATGTAGAAAATGATGAAGTAAAAGTAATAAAAGCTGATAGACAATCTATAGGAGGAAATATTGCTAAAAGCAAGTTTGATAAGCAATCTTTTACTACACATACTTTTGATTTTAAGGAATATCAAAATACAAGTTTTTATTTATTTTCTGATGGCTTTCAAGACCAATTTGGAGGAGAAGACGATAAAAAATTTACGACAAAAAGATTTAGAAATACACTGCTAGAATCTTCAAAATTACCTTTTTCTAGTCAAGAAGATTTTTTAAAACAAACTATTCAAGAATGGATGGGGGATACATACAAACAAATAGATGATATTTTGATATTTGGTTTTAAATTATAGTTGAAAATTGAAATTTATT
>PFKD01000281.1 GCA_002784125.1 Flexibacter sp. CG_4_10_14_3_um_filter_32_15 | reverse complement strand
TATGTAAATTAAAATATAAATTAAACTGCTCATTATCAAGTACTTAAAAAATGGTAGGGTAGAGTAGTCTAAACTAATAAGCCATATTTCACTTCGTTTCATAAAAATTTTCGTAATCTAATGTTGTAAATGCTGTTAATTCTTCATCGTTTTCATAATCCCACAAAAGCATTTTTGCAGCTTCTGATATAGTGGTAGTAGGTTGTGTTTCCTTCCAAATAGATTTCAAAATAAAATCTACTAATTGTATTCTCTCACTTACCGAGAATTGATGTACTTCATTTATTATTTGTGATATTGTCATAATTTGATTTTTTTGATGATATAGTAAATATACATAAAATTTGATTTACAGTAAGCAAAATTAACAACTTGTTTGTATTTTTGATAAAACACAAATAAAAACTATGCAAGAATTAGATATACAAGCCATTCGTCAGTTCGGAAATATAGAATTTTTGGCTCGTCAAGTAGTAGAAGGATTCATTTCAGGACTTCATAAATCGCCTTATCACGGTTTTTCGGTAGAATTTGCCGAACACCGTCTTTATAATACTGGAGAAAGCACTCGTCATATTGACTGGAAAGTCTATGCACGAACCAACAAACTTTTTGTAAAACGCTACGAAGAAGAAACCAATTTGAGAGCGCAACTTTTGATTGATGTTTCGCCTTCTATGTATTATCCTAGAGAAGGAAAGTACGAAAATGGGAAAATCACTTTTTCGATTATGGCTGCTGCCTCTATCGCTTATATGCTTCAAAAACAGCGTGATGCTATCGGTGCGACCACTTTTTCGGATAAATTAGAACTTCAAACGCCCATTAAAGCGACTTCAAAACATATTCATACGCTTTTTTTAGAATTTCAACGGCTTTTAGATGCTCCAGCACCAAATAATAAAAAAACATCGACAGCCAAAATTTTGCACGAAATAGCCGAGCGACTACACAAACGTTCGTTAGTCATTATTTTTAGTGATATGTTGGACAATATGAATGATACCGACGAACTTTTTGCAGCTCTTCAACATTTAAAGCACCGTCATCATGAAGTTTTGTTATTTCATGTAAAAGATTCCAAAACAGAAACCGAATTTGATTTTGAAGACCGTCCTTATATTTTTACCGATGTAGAAACAGGCGACAAAATAAAACTTCAACCTGCACAAGTAAGAGAATATTATCGTGAGCAAACCAAAGCTAAAGAACAAGCTCTAAAACTCAAAAGTGGACAATATAAAATTGATTTTGTAGAGGTAGATATCCGTCAGCCGATGGACAGAATTTTATTGCCTTATTTGATAAAACGTGCGAAAATGAAGTAAATGCGAGGGAAATGGGAATTAGGAGATAGGAATTAGGGAAATTACTTTTCAAAATGTATTTGTATTTATCCTGCCTTTTATCCTGTAAATCCTACCAATCCTTAACGAATCCTATATATGTATTTCTATTAGCTACAACTTCAAAAAAGTTCGTAGTTTTTTTTTGCTATTTTTTTTAGTCCTCAAATCCTTTACGTCCTACTGAGTTAAATTTGTTGTATAAATAATTAGTAATTGCTATTTTATTTAGCAAAATTTTCTTAACTTAGCTTTCAGAAAGAGCAATAGTGAGATTTTTACTAAAAATAGTATCATTCTTCACACCAAATTTACCTATCAATTATGCAAAATTTAGTTTTAAGCTCAAATAATTTACAACATTCTACTTCACAAACTCAACCCATTACCACTTTCAAAACAGCCAAATTAGTAATGGTAACGGCTACCAACAACAATAAATACTATGAAATGCGACAGATTTCTGATGATACTTTTTCGGTTTCGTATGGAAGAGTAGGACAGGGAGCAGCCATAAATGAATATTCGATGTATCAATGGGAAAGCAAATACAGAGAAAAAGTACGGAAAGGTTATAAAGATGTAACGCATTTATTTTTAGAAGAATTAGAAAATAAATCATCAAAAAACGATTCTGTCAATTCTAATTATCAAAACTCCCATAACTTTTTAGCTTCTTGGTCGGCTATCAAAAATGGAGAAGTTCGTGAACTTTTTCGTCATCTGACACAGTATGCACAGCGTTCGATTCATCATAATTATGAGGTTTCGGCTGCCGATGTTACGATGGCACAGGTAGAAGAAGCGCAAACTATTTTAGATAATCTAACTAAAAAAGTAGATTTTAAATCGAATAAAATAAGTAAAAAAGCCTTAGAAAATTTTGATACAATCGGTTTTAATGCCCTTTTATTAGAGCTTTATAGTATTATTCCACGCAAAATGGAACGAGTTACAAATTATCTTTTAGAATATACAGCAGGAAAAAATGTTTCGAAACCCATTTTACAAAAAGCTAGAACTATCTTGACAAACGAACAAGAAACGCTAGATGTAATGCGTGGCGAAGTAGAATTGAGATTACAACAAGCAGCTAAGACACAAATTGCCTCCTCAAGTAAAGACACACAGTCGTGTGTCTTAAGTAAATCAAGTGTCTCTAATACAACGCTTTTAGATGCACTAGGAATTGAGGTCAGTATTTTAGATGAAAAAAAGGCAAAAGATGCCATTCTAATCAAGCGTATCAAAAAAATGATGCAAGACGAAGTCGGAAAATTTGTAAATGCCTATTCTGTAAAAGATATAGCTCAAGAACAGATTTTTGCTACTGCTCTCAAACAAAGCAAGTACAGAACAACAGAGTTACTCTGGCACGGCAGCCGAAATGAAAACTGGCTTTCTATCTTAAAAACAGGTTTGGTTTTGCGTCCAACAAATGCGCTAATCACAGGAAAAATGTTTGGTTACGGACTTTATTTTGCTGATAAATGCCGAAAATCATTGAATTATACGTCGCTTAGAGGTTCTTTTTGGACAGCAGGAAATGACAATAAAGCCTTTTTAGCAATCTATGAAGTGCATACAGGCAGACAACTAAAAATAGAAAATTACGAACCTTGGTGCGCTGGTCTGACTTACGAAAATCTCAAGAAACAAAATTCAGAAGCCGATTCTCTTTTCGCAAAAGGAGGTGTTGATTTATTCAATAATGAATTTATAATCTATAAAGAAAATCAATGTACGATTCGATATTTGGTCGAAGTGTATTATTGATTTTTCAACTATTGGCAAGGTCAAGACCATTGCCAAAGTTAAAAAAACACTCAAAACCGTTGCTCGTGTCCTCACGAGCGACCAATCGAAAAAATAAAACTTCTCAACTCTAAATATAAACCTAAAATGAAAACACTCTCTTTGATTGACATACAGCTTGTAGCACACGAGCATTTCAAAAAACGTGGTTTTACGACTACTTTAGATGTAAAAAATGAACTTCGAAAACAAGGTTTTCACGCCATTCAGTCGGAAGTTTCGCTTTGGATGAACGAACTTGCCACAGAAGAAAAATGGGATTATGAATGTAATGGAACGTTCAGAATGTATTCTCTAGGCGACGATGAGCAGTATTCGGCAACGCTTTATATGGTAAAAGGAAATGCGTTTTGGGAAGGCGAATTACATGGACAAACGATTTGGATTACTCATGGTGCAATCGGAAGCACGATGCAGAACCGAACGGTTCACGAACATACTTTTCCAAAAAGCCGAATTGCGTGGGCAAATTGGAAACAAATCATTACCAGAAATTATCAACACGGTTTTAAAGCCATCGAAAATCCATTTATTGCTCATTTGCGTTTGCGTTCATTATATCAAAATTATAGAATGCAGAATCCTGTTTCTTGTCTTGTTTCATATAGAAACACCAAAAAATATATAGCAAAAGGCAATCAATGGATAGAAATGCAAGGAAATTATGTCTTAGGTTGGGAGCTTCCAAAACAAGAAAAAGAACTCAAAAGAATGCTTCGTAAAAGAGAATGGAACAGCGTACAAGTCAATTTTCAGACTGTCCATGTGCATCACGAAGAAACTTCTCATAAAGAACCTTTATTGGTAGAAGAGCTTTCGCAGCCGATTATGGAAATTGATAATTCGAATATTTATGAAATAGAATTATCCTATCCAAATGGAGAAACACTTTATTTAAGTGCCTACGATTGGCAATGGGAAACAGAATTATTGCCTTTAGTTCGCTGGCTAACCTTATAAAAATGTCGTTTGTGGGGACACAAACAATGGCAAGTTAGATTTTAGAAGTAAATACAGAATACCAATTACAAATTTGAAATTTCAAAAGTATTTTCTCTGTGTTTTCTGTGAACTCTGTGTTTAGAATAAAATTAGAATTTCAAAAGTAAAAACCGTTTTTAGAGTAATTCTAAAAACGGTTTTTCTATTTATTTAGAAATCTATAAATCTTCTATTTCTTGAATAGAAAGATTAGTTTTTTCGCTGATTTCGGCACTAGGAAGTCCTTGAGATTTCAAAAAGAGGGCAAATTCTAAGATTACTTTTCTCTTTTTTTCTGCTTCTTCTTTTTCTAATTCTAGTGCTTTCCTTGCTTCCTCGGACTCCTTTTTTGCTTCTTCGGATGCTTTTTTAGTTTCTTGAACTTCTTTTAGGAGCATATCTTTTTGTTCTTGTAAGAAAGAAATTTGATTATCTCTATCTATCAATACTTGTAAATACTCATCTTCTACATGCATTTTCTCCTCTAAATTGGGAGTATTAATATTGCAGCCTGTAAACGACGAATTACTCGTTTCATAAATTCAGGAAAAAAACGACGCAAAACTCTCAAACGATGCTCATTATTTTTGATTTTTGATTTTTGGTCAAATAATTTTAAAAGTGCATATAGATTTTTTTTGTAATCATTTTCTTGATAATCTTCTTCCGAAATCTGTTTTAAATTGGGAAGTTGAACTACGTACATATCATAACTCAAATTATCTATAAATTCGTTGTGCTTGGTCAGATTTTTACCTTTAAAAACACCTTCTTTTGTACGATTTATTTTTATCAATAAATCATTTATTTCATTTTCTATTCTAAAATTAAGAATAAAAATAGGAATAAGACGTATTGGTTTATAAAACGTTTTTATAGAATGTGTAAGAGGGTCAGTAATCTCTTTTTCTTGTTTTTGTTGAAAATTACGACTAATGTACCTCTTAAATCTAAAAATATCATTAGGTTCACTTGCTTTTTGCAATTCTATCATAACCAACTCTTCTTCTCCGTTTTCTAATTCGATGATTGCCTTAAAATCTAAGTGAAAAAGGCGTATATCATCTTGTGTAGAAGGGTCAGTAATAAGGTCTTGGTCATAGCTTTCTAATTGCGTATTTTGATGTTCTTCAAATTTATTTTTTTCAGAATGAGTAAGAGGTTGAGGCTTCAAACTAATAATTTTCTCATTAATTAATGTTGAAATTACAATTTTTGCACTCTCTATATCTTCCATCAAATAACGAAAAACAACATCATAAATCGGATTAGGAATTATGATATACTCACTTTCATTATCAAAATCAAAATTTGTGTCTTCCATTTTTGTATTTATTTTTTTTCTAATGCTATCTCGCCGTTGTCAGTATCTCCTTCGACGATATTATTTCTTAGATCATCTTTATCTAATGTTCTGTATTTTCGGTGGCGCATATAATCCATAAAATAACCTGCTGCTGGAAAAAGCACAGACATTACTAAGATAAATGCAATTAATGCCATTTTGCTACTCATAACTATATTTTTTTTAATGGTAAACTATTAATTCTGAAAACGTGTTGTTTTCTTTTTTGTTAGAATTGTTTTTTCAAATTTCTTGTATTCATTCTAAATTCTATCTTCTAAAATCTAAATTGGTTTCACCATTTCTATAAAGAGTTCTGTTCCTTGTCTTGGTTTGATGCTATTGTAACATCTTTTTAATGTTTTTATTTCAAAATAAGGTTCAAAAATTTCTCTGTATTCATTTGCATTTCCTCCAAAGGGTGGACTATCTTGTTCTTCTCTAATGGGAAAATCAAATAAAAGTCCGATTAGTTTTCCTTCTTTTTTCAAAAGTTCCTTCATTTTTTTTGCATAATCGGTTCTCAAGCGTGGGTCTAAGGCGCAAAAAAAGGTTTGTTCGACAATCAAATCAAAGAAATTAAAGTATTCAGAATTTTGTCCTTCAAATTTAAAAAAATCATCTTGAAGCAAATGTTCTTTTGGAAAATCTAGACAGCGTTTTGAAAATGCCTCTAAAGGCGCAGCAGCCAAATCAATGACATAAACATTTTGAAAACCTTTTTTGTGTAAATATTCAGCTTCATGACTACTTCCACCACCAGGAATGAGAATTTTTAATTTTTTATTTTCTTTTGCTTGTTCTTCTGATTTTTCTGCTAATTTATCAAAATAAGCCACCAAAGGAGGACTAGCATAACCAATATCCCAAGGCGTATCCGAATCTTTATAACGATTTTGCCAATAGGCAGTATCAAAAGAAGTAGAAGAAGTATTCATAAAATGAAAATTATTTGTATGTGTTTGGAATACAAAATTACAAATTTCTCAGCGAAAAGTAGCACCTGCTTCTTAGTCTATGGAATAATTATGATTTTCCTTTTTCAAATTATAGAATTCTGATAAAAATATCGTATTTTTGTGGCAATGCACCTAAAAAATATCAATTCTAATAAATTGTCGTTTATGAAAATTTCAAAAACACATCTGATTAGCTTAAAGCACAAAACATTAAAATATGAAACTTTTGTAGTTTCTGTTTTTTCTATTTTTACTAAAAATACTTACTAACCGTTTACTTTTTTGAAAGATAAACGGTTTTTTTATGGAATTTGATTTGGTGTTTTTTCAAGTTCTCAAAATAAAAGTCTTATAAAACTCAAAAAATACAATTACCCAACAAAAAATAGATTTTCACTTCCCCAATTTCATATTACAAACTCTTATGTATAACTCAAACAACGCTTCAAATTATCGCTATCGTCGTATTTTATTAAAATTAAGTGGCGAGGCTCTTATGGGAAACCAACAATTCGGAATCGATGCCGAAAGATTAGAACAATATGCGCTAGAAGTCAAAAAAGCAGTTGATGAAGGCTTACAGGTAGCTATCGTAATTGGAGGTGGAAATATTTTTAGAGGCATGCAATCTCCTAAAATCGGAATTGACAGAGTACAAGGCGATTATATGGGAATGCTTGCCACTTCTATCAATGGAATGGCGCTACAATCTGCCCTTGAACAAATTGGTGTTTATACTCGTTTGCTTTCAGGTATCAAAATGGAACAAATTTGTGAGCCCTATGTGCGTCGTCGTGCTATCCGACATTTGGAAAAAGGGCGTGTAGTTATTTTTGTAGCAGGTTTGGGAAGTCCTTATTTTACGACTGATTCGGCTGCTTCTTTGCGTGCTATCGAAATTGGTGCTGATGTAGTCTTGAAGGGAACACGAGTAGATGGCGTTTATTCAGAAGACCCAGAGAAAAATCCAGATGCAATTCGTTACTCAAATCTTTCTTTCCAAGAAGTATATAATAAAGGTTTGAATATTATGGATATGACAGCGTTTACACTTTGTAGAGAAAATAATTTGCCGATTATCGTTTTTGATATGAATGAAGAAGGTAATTTATTGAAAGTATTACGTGGCGATGAAATTGGAACGTTGATAACGGAATATTAATATTTCGATTACGGATTACGGATTACGGAAAATATTCTTTTTTCGCAAGTCGTTTGTTATGAAAAATTTAACCAAAATGAAAATTCCAATTATCAATTCTCGTTTAAAAAGCTATTTTTTGAATGGTTTTTTAGTTTCTCTACTTGTTTATATTTCAGCAGGTGCATTATTTATTTTATTACCTATTCTTTTTAACTTGAGAATACTTAAAGATTTCAAAAAAGGAAAAGTATATTTTTTTGTAATAAGCATTTTTATAACTCTACTAGCTATTTTTCAAGTCTATTATATCGACAGCATACAACAAATATATAGTTGTCTGCGTTTTGGTTCAACTCAATTTTCTCTAGGAAATAATGCTTTTGTTTTGATTGTTCTTTCGGCTATGCTTTGGGAGGTTTCTATTTATTTTAAAGAGAGAAAAATACAGACTAATTAAAAATCTATACAGGACATGTTCATAAAAAATAATTCATTTTAAAAACAGTTACAATCAAAGAATTTATAGCATTTTTTTGACTTTGACAGTCCTTTCACAAGGCTGTCAATAGTTTAAAAAATAAGCACTTTGAGCCAAACTATTGTCAGAGTTCTTTTGGACTACCAAAAACTACTGACAAAGTTTTTATGAACATGCCCTGAAAATCTATATAAACAGCAAAAACTCTCCTTTATTTTTTAATAAGGAAGAGTTTGTTTTTGAAAAAATAAACTTTAAAGTTTCTTCTTCTTAGGTTTTCTCTCTGAAGTACTTCTAGTTTTGTTACTTTATTACTTCGTCCATCACATCACTAACCACATAATAACGAAGGTCATCAATAGAACGCTCAATTACTTCTTCAAATTTTGGGTTTGCTTTTAATAAAAGAGTAATACATTCTTCGCTCAAATGTGTAAATTTTATTTCTTTTTTTAAATCTAAATAACAATTTGCGACACCTCTTAAAGCCTCAATACCTGAATGGTCGCTTACTTTTGATTCTATAAAATCAATTTCTACTTTTTCAGGGTCGTCTTTTGGGTCAAATTTAGCACTAAATGCCTGTGTAGAACCAAAAAATAAAGGTTTCCAAATTTCATATACTTTTGTTCCGTCTTCTTTGATATGTTTTCTAGCACGAATACGAGTAGCACTTTCCCAAGCAAAAACAAGAGCAGACATAATCACACCTACAAAAACAGCAATCGCCAAATCTTGCCACACCGTAACAGCCGAAACGGTAATCAAAACAATAGCATCAGAAACAGGAATTTTGTGTAAAATACGGAAACTACTCCAAGCAAAAGTTCCAATCACAACCATAAACATAACGCCTACAAGCGCAGCAATAGCACCAGATAAACAACCACGACCACCCGACTCAACATTGATAATCGATTGTCCAATCATAGCACAGCTACCCATTCCACCAAAAAGACCATTCAAAATATTTGCACCATCTTGAGCGACACATTCACGGTTTCCACTTCCTCTACTTTCCGTCATTTCATCAATCAAATTCAATGTCATTAATGATTCAATAAGTCCGACGGCAGCCAAAAGAAAAGCCGTTGATAAAATCAATCCCCAATTTCCTTGAATCCTATCAAATAAAGTAACAATTTGAGATTGAAAAGTAGGCAAAGAACCCTCTAAACCTGTTCCTCCTCCTTGTTTGATAAAAGAACCTACTGTACTTACTTCCAAATTTCCAAAAATAGTAACACAAGCCACTACAATAATTGCAATCAAAGCAGCAGGAATTTTTGTAGTCAGTTTTGGTAAGCCAAACATAATTCCCATCGTAAGGGCAACCAAACCAAGCATAATTAAAAGGTCATTTCCTTGCATCCATTGAGGCACTCCTCCATTTATTCTTTCTTTGAAAAGCCCCAGTTGAAATAAGAAAATCACGATAGCAAGACCATTTACAAAACCCATCATCACAGGATGTGGAATCAGACGGACAAATTTCCCCAAACGAAAAACACCTGCTGAAATCTGAATTACACCTACAAAAAGAAGTGTAATAAAAAGCCATTGTAAACCCAAATTTTCAATAGGCACATCTAAAGTAAGTCCTACGGCATTCCCTTTTTGAATTAAATGAACCATCACAACAGCCATTGCACCTGTCGCACCCAAAATCATCCCCAGTCTTCCTCCAAAAAGAGCCGTAATAAGTCCCATCATAAAAGCTCCATACAAGCCTACAAGAGGATCAACCCCAGCCACGAAAGCAAAAGCAACAGCCTCAGGAACGAGTGCTAAAGCTACTGTAAGTCCTGAAAGAATATCATTTTTAGGGTTTTGGGTAAATGTTTGAGAAAAATTTTGAGAAAAATTTTGAGAAAAGTTTTGAAAAAGTTTTGAAAAAGTTTTGAAAAAGTCGAATTATTTTATGAATTTATTTTGTAAAATTTTTAGCTGGATTTTATTTTTTTTGATTGTGTGTAGTGCTGTCTTTTTTTAATGAAGGTGCAAAGGCACGATTTTTAAATTTGATGTTTGTTCTACTAGATTACAGACCATTCATAAAATTTTAACAGCAAATCATAAATCAGACAAAACAAAAAAAATCCTCACTCCTTTTTTTGATTGGAGTGAGGAAGATTTGATTCAAAGTAATACGAAAAAATTATATCAAATTCAGTTTATCATTACCCAATTCAATTTTAAAACTAATTTTCGTTTTTAGTGTCTCAAAAACTCTAAGAACTATATCAAAACTAACGCTTTTCAAATCACTTTCCAGTATAGAAATTTGAGATTTTTGAACGCCTATTAGTTTTCCTAGTTGTTCTTGTGTTAGATTACTTTCTTCTCTAGCTTGTTTTATGGCGTGTGCAATGGTATCAAGTCTTAGTTCTGTTTCAAACTGCTCTCTTTTGGAAGTTCCTTTTTCTCCGATATATTTATCTGTTACTTCTTCTAATGTGTAGGTTTTCATAGTTGTTATTTTTTAGATTTATCAAGTTAGAAAATAATAATCAACTACACAAAACACCAAAAAAATTCCTCACTCCTTTTTTTGATTGGAATGAGGAAGATTTCTAGTGCAAGATTCTATCTTGTACTTGTTCTTTCGCAATCATATGCTTGCTAAAATAATAGACACAAGGTAGAACCTTGCGCCAGAGTGGGTGATACTATGAACAGGTGGAAAATATCTATCCTATGTAACCTATCGTTTCTCCTTCATTTGCTTTACAATTAGGACAAGAAGAAGTCCAAGAGCTTCTAGTACAAGTAGAACAGTAAACTTTACTACATTTTCTACATCTTTTCACAGTATCTCCTTTTTTTTGCCCAGAACAATTTGGACATGCTTGATATGTTGCCATATTATTTAAATAGTTTAATTTCATAAAACATTCTATCGAATTCAAAGCAATCCAGTAGATTTAAACAAAAACTTTCTTCTACAACCTCAATTCTTATCAAATACCCAAAATAATCCAACAAAACCTACTAGAAACGTTATAAAGACTACTATGCCGTTATTATCAGATCCTAACGATCTAGCAAATTTTATTAAAACAAAAACTATAACAGCTAAAATAGCTGCCCTCACAATAAACCTAATAAAGTAATCCATTTATATGCTAAATTTTAAGTTTACCAGCCTGAACTGTCATTATTCCAGTCATCTTGGTCTAAAGAATTTAAATAACTTATCACTTCAAAAGAAGGTTTATAACTTCTATCTTGAGTAAATTTACTATTAGAAGAAGAATTGTAGTTTTCTATATGTCCTACGTACTTTCGATTTTGTCTGTCATAAACCAATCTATCAGTAGATGTTGAACCCGTTTCTAGTTGATATAGCTTTTGTTTAGCTAATCTTTTTATATCATTAATTGATAACCATTTTATACTCATATTAATGACATTTTAGATTGGCACTTTGGACAAACAAAAGTTGTTGAGAATATTCCAACCTTCTCGTTTCCCATGTTACGTAAACATGGTCTGCAAACTATTTTCCCACAATTAATACATCGTCTGAAAGAGGGAGCATTTTTATCAATAACCTCTTCTTTACCGTGTTTTGTATCTTTCCATTTTGTGTTTGTAGCACCACAAAATGAACAATTTTTTTTTGCTTCCATAAAAATATTAGTGTTTATATCTTCAAAATTACTATATTTACAATACCATATAAAGAGTGTAAAACTCACTTTTTTCACTACAAAAACTAAAAAAAGAAATGGAAGCAATAAAAGATACAGGAGAAAAATTGAGAGAGTTAAGAACTCGTAAAGGTTGGACACAAGAAAATGTAGCTGAAATGTTAGGAATGTCAGTAAGTAATTATTCGAATATAGAACAAGGAAAAACGCAGGTAAGTATTCCTAAACTCGCTCAACTGGCTAAAAAACTAGATTATGATTTTTTTGAATTGATTACTTTAGGAGAAAAAAATGTTTTTCATATTAAGGAAAACAAAAATAGTGGCAATCAAGCCTATATAATTCACGCTTCTTTACCAAATAATTATCAAACCTTACTTGTAGAAAAAGAAAAAACAGATTTAGAGAATACCTTTTTGAAGGAAAAAATAGAATTACTAGAAGATAAAATAAAGAATTTAGAAAAACTAATGGAAATGATGAATAAAGATAAACTGTAACTATTTTTTTGCGTTAGATAAAGTAAAATCAATTACTTAATAGATTAAAATTCAAAAATTATGAATACCACATTAAAGAAACAAATTATTTTAGATTTAGATATTTTAGAAAGATATGGAATGTTGCATTTAGTTTCTCAATTTGTGGAACTTATGAAACATCAAAAACCTGCTTTTATTACTAATCCAATCCGACATTTTGCAGGAAGTATGCCTAAAGAAAATGCTGAAGAAATTGAAACAATTATCAATTCAGAATTTAATACAATAGAAGGAGAATGGTAAAGGATAGAATTGTTTTAGATACAAATGTAGTTTCTGCTATATTAAAAGGAAATGCAGAAATTGTAGATAAACTAGAAAATTACACACCTTGTTTGCCTGTCATTGTTTGTGGAGAACTTTTATTTGGTGCAAATAATTCTTCTCGTGTTGCTCAAAACATCGAAATTATCACAAATTTTATAAATGCTACTGAAATTTTGGCTGTTACGTATGAAGTAGCAGAAAAATATGCTTTGGTTAGAAATCAACTCAAAAAAATAGGAAGACCAATACCAGAAAATGATATTTGGATTGCAGCTACTTGTTTGACTTATCAATTACCTGTGGCTACGTTTGATAAACATTTTGGATATGTAGAGGGAATAAACTTATTTTTGTAAAGATAATGTAGGGAAAAGTCAAATCATTTTCCCTACAAATAACAAAAAAATCTCTACAAAAACCCACCTGTATAATTCTCCTTCAATTCAGAAAGTTCCTTTGGTGTTCCTTCAAAACAAAGATGTCCACCATTTTTTCCTCCTTCTTTTCCTAAATCAATCACCCAATCGGCTGCACGAATAACCTCTACATTGTGTTCGATGACGATGGCAGAATGTCCCTGTTCAATGAGTGCGTTGATAGAAGTAAGGAGTTTTGAAATGTCGTGGAAATGCAAACCTGTTGTAGGTTCATCAAAAATGAATAAAATATGTTCTCGGTTGGCTCTGTCGCTGGCACTTTTGGTAAGAAAAGCAGCTAATTTTACACGCTGTGCCTCTCCCCCTGAAAGCGTATTTGACGACTGTCCGAGCTGAATATATCCCAAACCTACATCTTGCAAGGGCTGCAAACGTGCCATAATCGGTTTCGAATCTTTGAAGGTAATCAAAGCCTCATCGACAGTCATATCCAACACATCGGCAATGTTTTTTCCACCAAATTCTACCTCCAAAACTTCGGATTGAAAACGCTTTCCTTTGCACGACTCACAAGTCAGATAAATATCTGCCATAAACTGCATTTCTATCTTAATTTTTCCCTCTCCTTGACACGTTTCGCAACGTCCACCTTCCACATTAAAGGAAAAATAAGCAGGTGTAAAACCTCGCTGTTTTGAGATAGTTTGGTCTGCAAAAAGTGCTCGAATATAGTCATACGCCTTCACATACGTAACTGGATTAGAACGAGAAGATTTACCAATCGGATTTTGGTCGACCATTTCTACGCTTGTTATGGTTTTCAAATTTCCGTCTAGCTTGTCCATTTTTCCACTCTCGTCATTGTGATTTCCCAAGTGTTTGGCAAGGGCAGGATACAATAATTGACGCACCAAAGTAGATTTTCCAGAACCCGAAACGCCTGTAACCGTCGTCAAGATTCCCAACGGGAATTTAACCGAAATATTCTTCAAATTATGTTCTCTTGCACCCACGACTTCAATATATTCATTCCATTTTCTTGGCTTTTGAGGAACAACCACCTGCATTTCATCACGCAAATATTTGGCTGTATAGCTATCCGAATCTTTTTCTAATTCTTCTAACGTTCCTTGAAAAATAAGATGTCCACCATGCGCTCCTGCATCGGGACCGATATCGATAATTTGGTCGGCAGCTCGCATAATTTCTTCTTCGTGTTCGACAACGATAACTGTATTTCCCAAATCACGCAGTTTTTTTAATACTTTTATCAAATTTTGTGTATCTCGTGGATGAAGTCCAATACTTGGCTCATCTAAAATATACATCGAACCCACCAAAGCCGAACCCAACGAAGTAGCTAGTTTTATACGCTGAAATTCTCCACCTGAAAGCGTTGCTGTTTTTCTATTCAACGTCAAATATTGCAAACCTACTTCATTGAGATATTGCAAACGGTTTCTAATTTCTATCAAAATTCGTTTCGAAACGCTGGCTTGATGTTCTGTAAGTTCTAATTGATTGAAAAATACGATTAGTTCATCTAAAGGAAGTAAAACCAATTCTTGAATTGATTTTTTATCAATCTTTACATAACTAGCTTCTTTTCTGATGCGTGTTCCGATACAGTCTGGACAGGTTTTTCTTCCTCTGTATTTCGAAAGCATTACTCTATATTGAATCTTATAACTTTCACTTTCTAAGTCTTTAAAAAACTCATCTAAACCACTAAAAAATTTATTTCCTGTCCAAAGAAGTTGCTGTTGTTCTTTTGTTAAATCTTGAAAGGCACGATGAATCGGAAAATCAAAATCAATTCCTTTTTGAATAAGTGGGGTGAGCCATTTACTCATTTTTGGCGTTCTCCAAGGCGCAATCACACCTTCATACACCGACATGGTTTTGTCAGGAAATACCAAATCTTCATCAATTCCCAAAACAGTTCCGAATCCTTCACACGTTCTACACGCACCATACGGACTATTAAAACTAAAAAAATTGATATTTGGCTCTTCAAACAACATTCCATCGGCTTCAAAACGGTCTGAAAAAGCCCTTGTTTCTACCTCTTTTCCTTTTTGATAAATTTCTACTACGCAATCGCCTTTACTTTCATAAAATGAAGTTTGAACGGAGTCAGCCATTCTGAAACGATTTTGTTCGTCGCCTTTTTTGATTACCCCTCTGTCAATTAAGATAAAAAGAGGTAATTTATTTAATCGTTTGAGTTCGGCTTGTTGTTCTTTTGTCAGTCTTGAAATGGGTTCTTGTGCTTTTTTAGTCGTAGTTTTTTTACCTGCTTTTTTAAGTTTCTTTTTTTCTTCTACATAATCTTTTTGATTTTCGCCTTTATGTTCTTCCAAAAAACTCTCTAAATTTTGCTCTGCTTGGTCTTTTCCTGTTTGCGTTTCTGGGTCAATTTCTTTTGGTAATAATTGTTCGATAAAAATGACTTCTTCTCCTGCCTTTATTCTAGTAAAGCCTTGTTGCAAAAGAATATTTAATTGGTCTTCAAAAGTTCGTTCTTCAGGAATAACCAAAGGGGCAAGAATCATATATTTTGCATTGTTCTCTGTCTGTTCATCTCCAAAACTTTCAATAAAATCCACTACATCAGAAATAGTATCTTTTTTGACTACTTCTCCAGAAATAGGCGAGTACGTAATTCCAATTCTTGAAAAAAGAAGTTTTAGATAATCATAAATTTCTGTCGTCGTTCCTACCGTAGAGCGTGGATTACGAGTATTTACCTTTTGCTCAACAGCAATGGCAGGCGAAACGCCACGAATCCAATCTACATCAGGTTTTTCCATTCTACCCAAAAACTGACGAGCATAACTACTCAAACTCTCCACATACATACGCTGCCCTTCTGCAAAAAGCGTATCAAAAGCAAGGGACGATTTTCCAGAACCCGAAACGCCAGTAATGACAATCAATTTGTTACGAGGAACAGCCAAACTAATATTTTTGAGGTTGTTTACTCTTGCCCCTTTTATGACAATATTTTGTTTGGTATCAATATTTTCTAATTCTTTTATTCGTTTTTCCTTTGCTTCTTTTGCTTTTAATTCTTCTTTTGTAAGGACTTTTTCTGTTGTAGTAGGCATTTTGATATATTATGTTTAATTATCTGATACTTTAGAAGTGTCTTGATAATTTGTTCAGTTTTTCTATTTCAGAATCTATTTCAAGATTCGATTAGCAAAAATAACCATTTTTAGCCAAAAAAGTTAGCAAGAAGTTATATTTATAGGAAGTTAAGTAAATGGACACCTGCCAAAGCAGCGAAGCTAACTTAAAATGGATACATACTACTAGACATACAACCGTCGTTGAGGACTTACTACCTACCTCAACCTTTAGGTTTGTAGTAGATAAAATAGATGTAATTTCTTATCTTGTATTTAAGAATTCATCTAGCAACTAAAGAACCTGTATCCTCAACGAGAATTTAAAATCTATCCGTCGAATTAGCCTTTAGCTGCTTTTATTCAATCTCAAACTCAAATAGTTTTCGGAGTATTTTTATTGACCTAAAAATAAATTCATTAGATAAGTTTTTAAGTCTGATTGAATACGATGAATCACTTTTAAATCAACAACACTAAATTAACTTTTTATGCCGACTTACCAAAATTTTATAGGCATCGATGTGAGTAACGACCATTTAGATATCGCCCTTCTTCAAAAAGGAGAAGTAGTAAATCACAAACGAATTGATAATAATTTGAAAGCTATAACAGCTTAGCTTTCTTCCTTTTAAAACCTGTATGAAATTAGAGAAAGCCTGTTTTGTATGGAGCATACAGGTATGTAAGTAATCGTACAAAATTAACGTATCTTATTTTTTAATGTAATAATTTGATAATCAATGTTTTATGTAATTATCAATTATCTATTTACTTATATCAACTGGCTTTTAATAGCTTTAAGTAATTTTAATTGTGCTATTTGGGTAGAAAATGCACTTGAAATAAAGCGTTCTGGAGGAGTTACAAGAGGTAAAAATGACAAAGTTGATGCTGAAAATATCGCAGCTTATGCGTTCCGTTTTCAAGACAAAGCCAATCTATATTGTCCACCTAGTGAGCAATTAGAAGCCTTAAAAACTCTCCAAAAACTCCGTAAAACGCTAGTTACTCATAGACAAGAGTTA